>CAZBII010000121.1:0-14336 GCA_964491665.1 uncultured Moraxellaceae bacterium | reverse complement strand
TGATCCTGTCCGGCGGCGAGCCGCTGCTGCGCCGCGACATTTTTGAAATTTCCAAGCGCGCGAAAGCGATGGGTTTTTATGTGGGTCTGTCCAGCAACGGCACGCTGATCAATGACAGCAATATCGAACAGATTGCGGAAGTCGGTTATGACTACGTGGGGGTGAGTCTGGATGGCATCCGCGACACCCACGACACCTTCCGCCAGAAAAAAGGTGCGTTCGATGAATCGCTGCACGGCATCGAATTGTGTCGTCAGCATGGCATCAAGGCCGGCGTGCGTTTCACGCTGACGCAGGACAACAGCCACGAATTGCCGCAGCTGCTGGATCTGGTGGCCGAACGCGAGATCGACAAGTTCTATCTGTCGCACCTGAACTATTCCGGACGCGGCAATCGCCATCGCAAGCACGACGTGTTTCACCAGACCACGCGGCAGGCGCTGGATCTGCTGTTCGAGCGCTGCTGGAGCGAATTGCAGCGCGGCATCGTGCGTGAATATGTCACCGGCAACAACGATGCCGATGGCCCGTATCTGCTGCAGTGGGCGCAAAAACACGTGCCGGATCAAGTGGAGCCGCTGCGCCAGCGTCTGATCAACTGGGGCGGCAATTCCAGCGGCCAGAACATTTCCAATATCGACAATCTGGGCAATGTGCATCCGGATACGTTCTGGTGGGATTATTCGCTCGGCAACGTAAAGGAGCGGCCGTTCTCGCAGATCTGGTCTGATCCGCGCGATGCGCTGATGGACGGTTTTCGCCAGAAACCGCGACCGGTGCAGGGGCGCTGCGGCGCGTGCCAGCATCTGGCTATCTGCGGCGGCAACACGCGGGTGCGGGCGTGGCAGCTCACCGGCAATGCCTGGGCGGAAGACCCGGCCTGCTATCTGGATGACGAGGAAATCGGCTTGCCGGCGGATTACAGCGAGGAGCGTCTGCCGCTGCCGAACCGGATTCCGGTTGCGCAATAACTGCGGCGTGCGCCGCGCACAACAACAACCGCTCTTCAGACCGTTCAAATGGGGAAATCAATTCATGCTGCGAATGTTCAGCGCTTTTTTGCTGGCGGGATGTCTGGCATCCGTGCCGGCGCAGGCGGAAGTCCAGGTCGGTGTCGCAAAACCCGCTCCCTCCGCACAAACCGCGCAGGCACAAGCTGCTCTCCGTCCTGCCGCCCCGGCCAAACTGGAAGCGGCGCAACTCGAACAGGCCGGCAAACTCTACCAGCAGCACTGTGAATCCTGTCATGGCGTTGGCCGCCTCGGCGGCATGGGCCCGGCGTTGCTGCCGGACAACCTCGCGCGCCTGAAACCGGTGGAAGCCAAAACCGTGATCGGCAGCGGCCGCCCGTCCACCCAGATGCCGGCGTTCGCGGGCAAACTTAACGCCAGTGAAGTCGAAACGCTGGCCACCTATATTTACCAGCCGCCCGCCACGCCGCCGGTGTGGGGGCTGCAGCAGATCACCGCTAGCCACATCGTCAATTTCGCGCCCGGTTCGCTGCCGGACAAACCGGTCTTCCAGGCCGACATGGACAACCTCTTCATCGTGGTGGAACTGGGCGACCATCACGCCACCCTGCTGGACGGCGTCAAGTTCGAACCCATCCACCGTTTTGCCACGCGCTTTTCCCTGCACGGCGGACCCAAATATTCCCCCGACGGCCGCTACGTCTACTTCGCCTCCCGCGACGGCTGGATCAGCAAGTTCGACATCTACAATCTGAAAACCGTGGCCGAGATCCGCGCCGGCATCAACACCCGCAATCTGGCGGTGTCGTTCGACGGCCGCTACGCCATCGCCGCCAACTACCTGCCGCAGAATCTGGTGATCCTCGACGCCGAGACCCTGGCCCCCGTGAAAGTGATCGACGCCGGCAGCCGGGTCAGCGCCGTCTACACCGCGCCGCCGCGCAACAGCTTCATCGCCGCCATGAAAGACCTCAAGGAAGTCTGGGAAATCCCCTATGACCAGCCCGGCTTCCAGCTGCGCAAGATCGCCACCCAGGACTATCTGGACGACTTCTTCTTCGACCAGGATTACACCCGCCTGATCGGCGCCAGCCGCGACGGCAAGACCGGGCAGGTGCTGGATCTGGCCACCGGCAACCGGATCGCCGACATCCCGCTGGGCGGCATGCCGCATCTGGGCTCCGGCATCACCTTCCAGAGCCAGGGCAAAACCGTGCTGGCCACGCCACACCTGAACGAGGGCAAGGTCACCGTCATCGACATGGCCAACTGGCAGGTGGTGAAGCAGATCGAAACCCTCGGTCCCGGCTTCTTCATGCGCAGCCACGACAACAGCCCCTACGCCTGGGTGGACGTGTTCTTCGGCCCCAACAAGGAGAACGTCCACGTCATCGACAAGGAAACCCTCACCATCGTCAAAACCCTGCGCCCGGCCCCCGGCAAGACCGCCGCCCACGTCGAGTTCACCAAGGATGGCCGCTACGCCCTGCTGTCGATCTGGGACGATGACGGCGCTGTCATCGTGTACGACAGCAAGACCCTGCAGGAAATCAAACGCATCCCCATGAAGAAGCCGAGCGGGAAATACAACGTCTATAACAAGACCAACTACAAGGCGGGCACCAGTCACTGAGTAACGGCTGTCGGCTGGAAAGTCGGCGGCCGATTCCTTATCCTTGGCCTCCTTTCGGGGTGTCAGGGATCGCTCATGGGGATAGCAGCCAGAACCGGAATCGCCATCATCCTGCTGCTGTCGGGCGGTCTGGCCGCCCATGAAAACCTGCCGCCGTTTCCCGCCCTCTGGTCCCTCAAGCAGTCCGTTTATGAGCAGTGGCAGCGTCATGCCCTGCTGCAGCGGCTGCAATCCCTGGGTTACCGCGCGGAGCAGGGCCGCTTTGCCGGTCAACCCGACCCTTTCCTGCTGCGGCTTGCCGCCCGTCCCGATGCCCCCCTGCTGCTTGACCTGCACCCCTGGAACAGCGACTGGCTGGAACTGCACGAACCGCTCTACCGGCGTTTTGCCGGACTGGACTGGCATGTGGTGCGGCCGGATTTCGGTGGTCCGGTGCGGGCTAGTGGCAATTGCTGCTCAGAGCAGGTGATTCAGGCCATCGATGCTGCCCTGGCGGCGGCGCGTGCGGCCGGCGTGCCGGAGCAGGCGCCGCTGCTGGTGCTGGGGGAGAGTGGCGGTGGCATGACGGCGGCGTGCTGGCTGGCCAAAGGAGCGGGTCGTCCCCGCCAGGTGCAGTTGTGGGGCGCGGTTACCGATCTGGCGCTCTGGCAGAGGCAGATGGCGGTCAGCCAGCCGGGGCTTGCGAACGAAATCCGGCAGTGCACCGGCGGCGGGGCAACAGCCGCGTCCCGGTCCCCCGTGACCATGGACTATAGTGATAAATTGCCGGCCACGCGGGTAGAAATCTTCGCTGGAATCCACGATGGCTTTGCTGGTACTGTGCCGCCCATCCACAGCGTCAACCTTTTCCGGCATCTTTCGGCTTTTCTGAAGGATGATGCCGTTGCGTTGCCGGACCCTGCCGCGCTGGACCGGGTGCTGGTGGAGCGCACCGGGGATGGCGCAGCGAATCCTCCCTTGCTGCCGGGCCGCACGGTGCATCTGCGCTGGCAGGCGGGTCCTGTCTCGCTGACGCTGTTCGAGGGTGGACATGAGTTGTTGCCGGAGGCCGTCATGGCATCGTTCTGCCGTGATGCCAGCGCCGGTTGTGGCGCCGAACCTGATCCTGTATTCCGTTGAGATTTGTCATGCTGGGAACGCCTATCACCTACGCTCCACAACCCAAGCGCAATATCGCCATGCTCACCTGGATCCGGGGCTTTGCGGCGATCATCGTGGTGGTATCCCACATTGTGCAGGGTGCCTGGGTGCCTTACGGCGCCGAGTCCTTTGATTACCAGCAGCATCTGCCGGCCTGGCTGACCTTCTTCTCCATGGGCAATTTCGGCGTCACCCTGTTCTTTGCCCTCAGCGGTTGCACCCTCTATCTGGGCTATCACCGCCTGCACAATGCCGGCTCGGTGTGGTCGTTCTACCTGCGGCGTTTTGCCCGCATCTACCCGGCGTTCATCGTGGCCCTGTTCTGCTACTGGGCGTTCCGCGGCGTGTTCCAGTTGCACTATGTTGCGCCGCAGGGGCACTGGGTGGAAAAGCAGTTTCTGGCGGATTTCGATCTGATCCAGCTGCTGCAGTACTTCACGCTCACCTTCAACTTCCGCATGGAAAGCGCCATCTTCAACAATGCGTTCTGGAGCCTGCCGGTGGAGTTCCAGTTCTACCTGCTGTTCCCGCTGCTGCTGGCCCTGCACCGGCGCCTGCAGGTGGTGTCGATCATTGCGGTGTGCGGTGTGGCCTACGTGCTGTCGCTGCTGCTGAAGCTGGAGGAATTCCACACGCTGGAGATGGTGTGGCAGTTTGGCGGCGGCATGCTGTGCGGACATCTGTTCCTGCGCAAGCCGGTGAACATCGACTGGCGCTACGGCCTGCTGCTGCTGTTCGCGCTGCATCTGGTGGCGTGCATCGTGCAGTATCTGCCGGCGCCGCAGTTTCCCGGCATTTATGTGGGCACCTATCTGGGCGTGATTGCCGTGCTGATGGTGTATGTGTGCGTCAACATGAACCTGCCGGAATTTGACAATCCGGTCGCCCGCTTCCTCAACTGGCAGGGCGAGATTTCCTACAGCATCTATCTGTTCCATAACCTGTTTGTCGGCGCCTGGCTGATCCTGGCGTTGCAGTGGGCGATCACCGGCTGGGAGCGACTGGCGTTCATCGGCATCGGCACGCTGGCCTGCACCTTTCTGGTGTCGCAGCTGTCGTACCGCTGGGTGGAAAAGCCGGGCATGGACGCTGGCAAGCGCCTCACCGCCAACATGGGCAGGACAGCGAAAACGGAGCGCAAGATCGCGCTCGACGGCAGCGGGAATTCGCGATGATCAGGGTGTTGCATGTAGTGGTCTCGATGGAGACCGGCGGGCTGGAAAACGGCATTGTGAATCTGGTGAACCGGCACGACACCGCGCAGTTCAAGGTGGACATCCTGTGTCTGTCGGCGCGCGGGGAACTGGCGGACCGCATCACGTCCAGTGCCACCGAGGTTTTCTTCGATCACGCCACCACCGGCGTACCGGATTCGGTGCGCATCATCCGCCGGCATCTGCAAACGCACCGCTACGACATCGTACACAGCCACGGTTTCGGCACCATGCTGGCCAGCTATCTGGCGCTGCTGGGGGATCGCCGCACCGTGCTGATCAATGGTGAACATGGTGTCATCTATGCGGACAAGCTGTGGCAGCGCCTGCTGCAGCGTTTCCTGTTCAACCGGGTCGACATCAATTTCAGCGTGTCGGCGCTGCTGGGCAATCATGTGGCGGATACCTTCGGTGTGCGTCGCGACCGCTTCCTGCCGATCATCAACGGCGTTGATACCGAACTGTTTTGCCCGCGCCCGGAGCTGCGGGGCCGGCTGCGCGCCGAGTTGGGGCTGCAGAATGCCTTTGTGGTGGGCACCGTGGGCCGGCTGGTGCCGGTGAAGGATTACGGCACGCTGATCCGCGCGTTTGCGCAACTGGCCGCACAGCAGCCGCACTGTCGCCTGCTGCTGGTGGGGGGCGGACCGGAGGAGCAGTCGCTGAAAGCCCTGGCGCAGGAGCTGGGGCTGGGTGACCGGGTGCTGTTTACGGGCCGGCGCAGCGATGTGGCCGACCTGATGAATGCGTTCGACGTGTTCGCCCTGTCGTCCCTCACGGAAGGGCTGTCCAACACGATTCTGGAAGCACAGGCCACCGGGCTGCCGGTGGTGGCGACGCGGGTGGGCGGCAATCCCGAGATTGTCACCGAAGGCCATAACGGGCACATGGTGGCAACCGGTGACGTCGCCGCCATGAGTGCGGTCCTGGCGCGGCTGGCGGCGGAACCGCAGACCTTGCAGCGGCTGTCGCAGAACGCGCTGGAATTCACCCGCAGCCAGTGCAGCCTGCAGAATATGGTTGATAATTATGAGCAGGCATACCGCCGCTACCTCTAACCCGCGACAGGCTTGAGTCCCGATGGCATCAGATGATAAGCCGCTAGATGTGTACTATGCCGAGCTGCTGGAAGAGGCGCGGCTGCAGGCCGAGTACAACGCCGCCTTCCCCACGCCGGTCGCATACATCTACATCCTGCTGACCATGGTGCTGTGCATCGCCAAGCCCCGGCTCGGTTTCGTGCTGCTGGTGGGGAGTGTGATATTGCGCTTCCAGGACAGGGTGGCCGCCTTGCAGACGTTTCCCATGTTCCTGGCGCTGACCCTGTGTCTGATGCTGGGAATGGTGGCGAACAAGAAGCAGGTGGTGAAGCCGAATCTCAGCATCGACAGGCCCATGCTGTATTTCCTCGGGTTTGTTGCCTTCGGTCTGTTGTGGCAGAACCCTGGTGACCTGATCCGCAACACGTACATGTTGTGGTCCTCGATCATGTTCTATTACTTTGCCACCCGGCTGATCGAAACCGAGGAGGAGCTGCGGCGCGTGACCCTGTTCATTGCGCTGTGCTGCACGATACTGGGGGTCGAGGCGCTGGTGGCGGTCTGGGACAATCCGGAAGTGTCGCCGTTTTATGGCGGTGGCGGCCGGCTGCAGCGTTTGCAGGGTATTGGCTATTACGGCAATGCCAACGAGCTGGGCATGCTGATGATTATGGGCATTCCGTTCCTGTTCGCCGTGGTGATTGGCAAGTCGGGTCTGCTGAAGCGCCTGCTGGCGGCCGCCATGATCGTGGTGCTGGTGATTGCGATGGCCAAGTCCGGGTCGCGCACGGTGATGGTGTGCTTTGCACTGATGATCGGCATCATGCTGATCTTCCGCAGCGGCGGCAACGTGTTCAAGAAGCTGATACTGGGCGGCGTGTTCGGTGTGGCGCTGGTGGTGGGGCTGTCATTTGTGCCGGGGCCGATCCAGGAGCGTCTGGCGTCCATCATGAATTTTCAGGAAGACGCCTCATTTCAGGGCCGGGTGAGGGCCTGGGAGCAGGGCTGGGACATGGCGCGCTGGCACCCGATCACCGGCGTGGGCATGTACCAGTGGGGTAACTATCACGGCCTGGCGGCACACAATTCCTATGTGAACGTCATGGCGGAAACCGGTTTTATCGGGCTGTTCCTTTACCTGCGCATCCTGCTCATGTCGTTCCGCCAGTTCCGGGGGCTGGATTCGCCCACCCTGGACCTGCGGCGCAAGCTGGTGGCACTCTCCGTGCTTGCCAGTTTCAGTGGTTACCTGCTCTATATATTCTTTGGTAATCAATCCTATAATGTGGGCACTTTTCTTTATATGGGGCTGTGTGGCGCGGTGGGCAATGTGGGGTTGCAATCCGCCAGTGCCAATGCCGATGCAGTGCCTGAGGCCACCGACAAGCGCCTGAGACGAAGGAACACCTGACCGGTATGTGGATGCTTATCCTGATTGCAGTCCTGTTTGCATTGCCTGCGGCGGCGGTATTGCTGTACGTGTTCAAACGCAACCTGCATATCTGGCTGCACCGGTATGTGCTGGACCTGCTGCAGGGGCGCGGCCGTGGTGCCACCGGCACCGTGGATCTCATGGTCATGCTGGTGGACCATTTCGAACTGGCGGGCAAGCCGGGCCGGCTGGAAAAATGGCTGACCTATCCCGAGGTGGTGAAACCCTTCCGCGATGCCGATGGCTGTCATCCCAAACACACCTGGTTTTCTGCGCTGGACCTGATCCGCGAAGACGAACTGGCAGCCATCCGCCCGATGGTGGAAGCCGGCTTTGGCGAAGTGGAGCTGCACTGGCACCACAGCCATTCCGATAACGCCACCTTTGAACGTGATCTGCAGGACGGCCTGCGCATCTTCCAGAAATACGGCTACATGATGCCGTACCAGCCGGGCCAGTTTGCCTGCTTCTCCTTCATTCACGGTAACTGGTCGCTGGCCAATTCGCGCGGTCACGAGTTCTGCGGCATCGACAACGAAATCGCGATCATGCAGCGCAATGGCTGCTACGCCGATTTCACCTTTCCGGCGCTGTTCAACCCGGCCCAGCCCGACTTCATCAACCGCATCTATTACACGAGGGATGACGGTCAGGCGGCGGCCTACAAAAGAATCCAGCGGGAAAGCGCGGTGGGGGTGAAGGCAGCGCCGGATGAATTCATGCTGTTCCAGGGGCCGCTCACCATCAACTGGCGCGACTGGCACCACAAGTGGCACCCGACGATCGAGGACGGCGACATCAGCGCGCAGGCCACGCACGGCAATCCGAAGCGGATCGACTCCTGGGTGCGCCAGCATATTCATGTGAAAGGCCAGCCCAACTGGGTGTTCGTGAAGCTGTTCTGCCACGGCGCGCAGGACCGTGAGTCAGTGCTGGGCGATGCAACCCGCAAAATGCACCAATATCTGACCACACATTACAACGACGGCAAGCGCTACCGGCTGCATTATGTAACGGCGCGCGAAGCGTACAACATCGTGAAGGCAGCGGAAGACGGCAAGACCGGCAATCCGAACGACTACCGCGATTACCTGATTCCCCATCCCTCCCGCCGACCGGCAGTAACGGACGCTCAGACATGTGTGGCATAACCGGCATTTACCGTTTCAAGACCCGCCAGCCCGTCACGGAGGATGAAATCCGCCGCATGGGCGCCGTGATCGGCCACCGTGGTCCCGATGGCGATGGCATTTTCGTGGACGGCGCACTCGGTCTGGGCCACAAGCGCCTGTCGATCATCGACGTGTCCGAGCGTTCCAACCAGCCCATGCGCAGCAGTTGCGGCCGCTACACGCTGGCCTACAACGGCGAGGTCTACAACTACCTCGAACTGCGCGAGCCGCTGCGCCAGCGCGGCATGAATTTCCGCACCGAATCCGACACCGAAGTGATCCTCAACGGCCTGATCGCGGAAGGCGAGCAGGCGGTGGAAAAATTCAACGGCATGTTTGCCTATGCCTTCTGGGACAGCCAGCAGCAGCGTCTGGTGCTGACCCGCGACCGTCTGGGCATCAAACCGCTCTACTATTACGAAAATGACGACGGCATCCTGTTTGCGTCGGAAGTGAAATCCATCCTGGCGCTCACCGGCAAGATTTTCAGCGTGGACGAAACGCTGATCGACGCCTACATGAGCATGGGTTATGTGCCGGGTGAAAATACCCTGTTCAAGGGCATCAAGCGCCTGCTGCCCGGTCATCAGCTGGTGGTGGAGAATGGCCGCGTCAGCATCAGCCGCTATTGGGATCTGACTTTCAAGCGCGAGCAGGATCGCGGTGAAGCCCACTATCTCGCGGAAACGAAAAAGCTGCTGGAGGATTCGATTCGCCTGCAACTGCGCAGCGACGTGCCGCTGGGCGTGTTTCTCAGTGGCGGCGTGGATTCCAGTGCCGTGGTGGCCTACATGCACAAGCTGGGCGTGCCGGACATCAAGACGTTTTCGGTGGCCTGGGATTACGGCAAGGATTTCAACGAGACGCAGTATGCGCGCATGGTGTCGGAAAAATTCGGTACCGATCACCACGAGTATTTCATGTCGCCCAATGATCTGTGGTCGTTCCTGCCGGGCTATATCGAGTTCATGGATGAGCCGGTGACGGAAGCGGCGGCGATTTCCCTGTACTACATCGCGAAGAAAACCCGTGAGCATGTCACCGTGGTGCTGTCCGGTGAAGGCGCCGACGAGGTGTTCGGCGGCTATCCGATCTATCTCTACCTGCATCTGGCGCATTTGTACGGCAAGCTGCCGGGCGTGCTGCGCAAGCTGGCCAATCCGCTGCTGTCGCGGCTGCATCCGCTGGCGCGCAAATATATCGGCCTCAGCGAAAAGGCTATCAGGGATTCCTATTTCGGTGTGTCTTTTTACGACGAATCGATGAAGCAGTCATTGTATTCCGACCGTTTTCGTTCGGTGGCCGGACAGCATGGTGTGCGGGGCCTGACCGACGCGGTTTACGCCCGCGTGCAGGGCCAGGACGATCAGGCCGCCATGCAGTATTTCGATATCAAGACCTGGCTGGTGGACGACCTGCTGATCAAGGCGGACCGCATGAGCATGGCGGCGTCGCTGGAACTGCGCGTGCCGTTTCTGGATCACCGCTTCATGGAGTTTTCCGCCGGCATTCCCGCGCATTACCGTTTCCGCAAGGGCGTGCCCAAATATCTGTTAAAAAAGGCGCTGGAAGAATTTCTGCCGAAGGAACTGCTGTATCGCAAGAAGCAGGGTTTTCCGACGCCGCTGTCGATCCTGTTCAGGGAGAAACTGCAGGACGAAGTGCGGGCGCTGCTGGACAGCGAGCAGCATCACCGGCGCGGTTATTTCAAGCCGGAGCGGGTGCGCGAGCTGCTGTCTGAACATTTCAGCGGACAGAAGGATCATCACAAGGTTTTGTGGCAGCTGGTGGTGCTGGAGAAATGGCACCGGGTTTTCATTGATTGATTTGATCGGGGGAGGGGGCTTGGATGGACAAGCGTGCGCTGTTGGCTGAGCTGATGTTCGGCGCGTGGTCGCCGCTCAATCTCGTGTTGCGTCCGCAGGGGCGTCACAAGCTGTTTGTGCTGGCGTATCACCGCATTGGGGAAGTAACTGCGGATTATCCGTTCAACCGCACCATTCATTCCGCAACGCCGGAACAGTTCGATCGTCAGCTGACGTTCCTCAAAAATCATTTCAATGTGGTGAACTTTCATGGCCTCGGCCACCTGCTGGAGCGGCAGGGTGGCATCACCGAGAACACAGTGGTGATCACGTTCGATGATGGCTATCGCGACAATGCTACCGTGGCGGCGCCGATGCTGAAGGCGCATAACCTCACGGCCACGTTCTACGTCACTACCAACAATATCGATACGGGTGAGCTGCTCTGGTTCGATCTGCTGCATTACTTCATCCGGCACATGCCGGTGGGACAGTATCGGCTGGGCGAGAAGCAGGAGCTGTTTATGCGCAGCGGCAATGACGCTGCCGATTTCTACTTTGTCGGGCAGTACCTGCGCAAAGTGCCGGACGCGGACCGCCTGCAGATCCTGCAGCAGTTGCGGCAGTGGTCGGCCGGCCCTGATCCCGAGGAGTTTCGCGATCAGGCAGAAATTCTCACCTGGAATGATGTGAAGTCCATGGCGGAGATGGGATTTGAAATCGGTTCGCACTCCTGTTCGCACCCGCATCTTTACCGGCTGGACCGCGCCGGGCAGCTGCGTGAGCTGCGCGATTCCAAGGCTGCCATCGAGCGCGAGACCGGGCACGAGGTGGTGTCGTTCAGTTATCCCACCGGCGGCTTTGACCAGACGACGGTGGAGTGTGTGAAAGAAGCCGGTTACCGCTTTGCCTGTGCCTATGACGAAGGTGTCTGGTCGCAGGATGGCAACCGCTTCCTGATAGACCGCATTCATGTCGAACCGGAAATCCTGCTGGCCCGCTTCAAGGGTTCGCTGATTCTGCCCGGTTTGTTCCTGCATAGTCCGCAAGGAGCAGGCGACTGAAGGACACTGGTCATTTCCGCACCCGGACACCATGAGTGCGATGTAACAATTCTCCAGGGATCTGATTCGTTATGAATTTTGTCACCATCGAATATCTGCTGTTTCTGGTTGCGGTATTCGTCGTTTACTGGCACCTGAAGCGCACGTCGCAGAATCTGTTTCTGCTGGGAGCCAACTGGTTTTTCTACTGCTTCTGGGATTATCGTTTCCTGGTGCTGGTGATTGCCACGGCCACCATCGACTTTATCGTGGGCAGCAAGATCGACGCCAGCAATGACCGTCGCGTGCGCCGCAACTGGCTGCTGCTCAGCGTGGGCTACAACCTCAGTGCGCTGTTCTATTTCAAATACTGCAATTTTTTCATCGACTCGTTTGTCACACTGGCGAACACGCTGGGCTGGCCGGTGTCGCAGCCGCTGCTCAATATCATCCTGCCGGCGGGGATTTCGTTCTTCACCTTCCAGAGCCTGTCGTACAGCTTTGACATTTACCGGCGTGAAATAAAACCCACCAAATCCTATATCGAATATGCCGCGTTTGTGTCGTTCTTTCCGCACATGGTGGCGGGTCCGATCGTGCGGGCGCGGGAATTCCTCTATCAGATCGAAGTGGAACGTCATTTCAACGGCAGGATGTTCGAGGCCGGCCTGATCCGCTTTGTGTACGGCATGCTGAAGAAGGCGCTGATCGCCGATACGCTGGGGCTGTACGTGGTGGACCCGATCTTTGCCGATCCGTCGGCGCATTCGCCGGCCACGCTGTGGCTGGGCATGCTGGCGTACATGGTGCAGATCTACGCGGATTTTTCCGGCTACACCAACATGGCCATCGGTTCGGCGATGATGATCGGTTTCATCCTGCCGGAAAACTTCCGCTACCCGTATCTGGCCACCAACATTTCCGATTTCTGGCGGCGCTGGCACATGACCATGTCGCGCTTCTTCCGTGATTACATCTACATCTCGCTGGGTGGCAACCGGGTGGGTGAGTGGAAGGGCTACCGCAATTCACTGGTCACCACGTTCGTGAGCGGATTGTGGCACGGCGCGAACTGGACCTTTGTGGTGTGGGGTCTGCTGCACGGGATTTTCACGGTGGTGTATCACTTCTACACCAAACATTTCGGTTCCTTCCGGCGCCCCGGCCGCTTTTGGCGCGTGCTGTTCTCTTGGCTGCTGACCAATTTCCTGGTGGGGATTGCCTTCGTGATTTTTCGCGCGCCGGATTTCGCTATTGCCGGCGAGTACATCAGCAACATGTTCGTGGGGCAGGGCACCCGGACGGTGGAAACCGACTGGCTGATCTGGACCTGCTTCCTGTTCTTCGCGGTGGATCATGCCTATGGCTGGGCGGAAGAGCGCAAGCTGAAGTGGACGACGTTTTCCCAGCCGGTCCTGCGCGGCGTGTTCTATGCGGCGGCGCTGGTGTTCCTGTTCAACTTTGTGCCGCAGGAAGCGAATCCCTTCATCTATTTCCAGTTCTGACAGGCGACCGTGTTCATGTTCGTGTTTCCCAGGGATCTATACCGATATTTTGCCAGTCTGCGCACCCAGTCGCCGACGGTGTTTTACACGCTGGTGATGTGGCTGCTGATCGAGCTGGTGGTGGCGTTTGTGTTGCCGGCGGTGCTCAGCGATGCGTTCTACTTTTCCCACTACGTGCCGGACAAGGCGAAGGAATCCACCGCGCGGTTCCTGCGAGGCGAGAATGCCAATATTCCGGATGAAGTGGCCGGCTGGCGCAACAAGCCCAATGTGGAACTGAAAAACTGGGTGATCGACCAGTACGGTTCACGCTCGTCGCATACGCTGGATCTGGCGCACAAGTCCGCGCCAAAACGGGCGGCGTTTTTCGGCAGCTCGATGGTGAACGGCGGCGAGGGCGTCAACAACCAGCAGACCATTTCCGCCGGCATCGAGTCCGACGCGCTGGAGAGTTTCAATTTCGCCTCGATGGCTTTCGCGCCGGACCAGAGTTTCCTGCTGTACCAGAAAATGGCGGACACGCTGCAGGCCGATTATGTGGTGGTGGGGCTGGACGCCGATCCCATCGAGGGCCTGTACAACCACTACATTCCGCTCAAGCTGCATGAGGAAGTGGGTGTGCCCTACCTGAAGCCGCGTTTCAATCTGGTGGACGGCAAACTGCAGCTGGTGCCGATGGAACTGCAGTGGCTGGCACAGCTGGACCAGCCCGATGCATTCGTGGAGTTCCTGCGCCAGAACGATCATTTCTATGCAAAGCTGAAAGAGTATGAACGTTGCGCTTTCACGCCGCTGGCGCATGGCATCTGCTGGCTGCGCAACAAGGTGAGCAGCACGCTGGCCTACATGGATGGCAAGGCGCATGCGAGCGATCCGCTGCTGGAAGCCGTGGTCCGTGAATTTGATGCGCAGGTGAAACATCGCAACGGCAAGCTGATTGTAATGCTGTTCCCCAGCGAGCGCATGTTCCATTGGGGCGGCGTGTGGAAATATTTCCCTGACATTTACGACCTGCGACTCAACGCGCTGCGGGCGCAGGGAATTGAAGTGCTGGATGTGCGGGCGCTGTTTCGCGCCAGTGGCAAAAGTGCAGACGAGCTGTTTGCCGACGACCGCCATCACTTCTCCGCCGCGGGCAACCGGGTGGTGGCGGATGGTCTGCTGAACCTCATCGGACACTAAACGCAGAACAGGAATTGCGGGACACACTCATGTACGACTGGTATTCGCCGATCAACAAACACTTCATCTATCCGCTGTATTTCTGGCGCAGCCGCGATCCGCGCATGGCGCGCCTGCGTGTGCTGGAGCATAACCAGTATCTGCCGCCGGAACAGCTGCGCGACATCCAGTTCACTGCTTTGCAGAAACTGCTGCGGCATGC
>CAZBII010000120.1:0-14349 GCA_964491665.1 uncultured Moraxellaceae bacterium | reverse complement strand
GGTGTGATGGCGACCGGTGGCACAGCCGGCCAGAACAAGGGAGCACAACAGGAGCAGAACAACGTTTTTCATCGGGAATCCTTGCGGCAACAAAACGGATTACGGCCATCTTATTGCAGTTTGATGACGGCAACGTGACGCTATGTTATCCGATCAGCAGTTTGACACCCACTACCACCAACAGGGCGGCGAAGATTTTTTTCAGGGTGGCGGCCGGCATGCGGTGCGCCCAGCGGGCCCCCAATTGCGAGAAGATGACGCTGGTGGTCGCGATGCCGAGCACAGCAGGAAGGTACACGTAACCCAGGCTGTACTCCGGCAGCTGCGGATGCTGCCAGCCGGTCCAGACAAAACCGGCGGCACCGGCCATGGCGATGGGCATGCCGCCGGCGCTGGAGGTGCCCACCGCCTGCTGCATTTTCATGTTGCACCAGGTGAGGAACGGCACGCTGAGGGAACCACCGCCGATGCCAAAAATGGAGGACACGGCACCGATCACCACACCCACTGCCGTCAGACCGGCTTTGCCCGGCAGGGTGCGGCCGGGTTTCGGCTGTGCGCCCTTGAGCATCTGCAGGGCAATCACCACCGCGAAGACGCCGAACAGGACTTGCAGGACGCGTCCGCGCAGCAGGTCGGCGACCTTGGCTCCCAGCACCGCGCCCAGCACCAGCCCCAACGCAAACCAGGTCAGTACCGACCAGATGACAGCGCCCTTGCGGTGATGCTGATAAACCGATCCGGCGGACGTAATGATGATGGTGGCAAGCGATGTGCCCACCGCCATGTGGGTGAGCACTTCTGAAGAGAATCCGAGGGCGGTAAAGGAATAGATCAGAACGGGAACGACGATGATGCCGCCACCCACTCCCAGCAGACCCGCCGTCAGACCGGCGAATACGCCCAGGAGTGGATAGAGCAGGTATTCCGGCAAGGGACTTATCCGCTGAAGCCGTAGCTCATGAGACGGTTGTAGCGCTTGTCCATCAGCGCGTCTTCCGGCAGCTTCTGCAGGCGGTCGAGATTTTCCACCAGCGCGGCCTTCAGGCGCTCGGCCATCAGGTCATGATCACGGTGGGAGCCACCCAGCGGCTCGGGGATGACCTGGTCCACCAGACCCAGCTCATGCAGACGGCCGGCGGTGAGGCCCATGGCTTCGGCCGCTTCCGATGCGTATTCGGCGCTCTTCCACAGGATCGAGGCGCAGCCTTCCGGGGAAATAACCGAGTAGGTGCTGAACTGCAGCATCTGCAGGTGATCGCACACGCCAATGGCCAGCGCACCGCCGGAACCGCCCTCGCCGATCACGGTGGCGATGATGGGGGTGCGCAGGCTGGCCATGACCGCCAGGTTGCGGGCGATGGCCTCGCTCTGACCGCGCTCTTCTGCCTGGATGCCGGGGTAGGCGCCGGGGGTGTCGATGAAGGTCAGCACCGGCATCTTGAAGCGTTCAGCCAGCTGCATCAGGCGCATGGCCTTGCGATAGCCTTCGGGCTGGGGCATGCCGAAGTTGCGGCGTACCTTTTCCTTCACATCGCGGCCTTTCTGGTGACCGATGATGACCACGGGCTTGCCGTCGAGACGGGCGGTGCCGCCGATGATGGCCTTGTCGTCGCCAAAGGTGCGGTCGCCGTGCAGTTCGTCGAATTCGGTGAAGATGCGCTCCACGTAATCCAGGGTGTAGGGGCGCTTGGGATGGCGGGCCAGCTGGGCGATCTGCCAGGAGCTGAGGCCAGAGAAAATGCTGGCGGTGAGCGTGTGGCTCTTTTCTTTCAGCAGCTTGATTTCGTCATTCAGGTTGAGGGCGGCATTGTCTTTGCTGACGCCGCTCAGCTCATTGATCTTGGATTCCAGTTCTGCGATGGGCTGTTCGAAATCCAGATAATTAGGATTCATAAATCTGCGATCCTGCGTTTTTATATGGTCGACCTTGGTCAGAGGGCCATACCTTACGTGAAGCGGCCGAGGGTGTCGAGATTGACGCCAGCTGGCCCTGAGTCATTTTTGTGGCAAATTGTTAGAAAGGCTCGCTCAGCGGTAGAACACCGTGAGCGAGCGCTCGCCGCACAACTGTTCCAGCTGGCGGATCAGGTCGGGACGCGGGGCAATACGCCAGTCGTCGCCCAGCAGCAGGCGGCCCTTGGCGCCGTCGCGCTGGTAGTCGATGCGCACCTTGCAGGCGCCGTCGCGGAACGGCGTCAGGATGGCTTTCAGGCGTTCGGAAAAATCACCGGTCAGGCGGGACTGATGGACCTGTAAACTCACCAGCCGCGCGTAGTTTTCCCGCGCCTGGGCAATGCTGAAAATCTTGCGGGTCACCATTTTCAGGCCGCCGGAATATTCATCCAGACTGACATCCCCTTCCACCACCAGCACCGCGTCCTTGATCAGGTGTTCGCGGTATTCCTCGTAGGTGTCGGCAAAGATGGAAATTTCCAGACGGCCGGATTTGTCGTCCAGCGTCAGGAACGCCATCTTGTCGCCACGCTTGTTTTTCATCACGCGCATGGCGATGACCAGGCCGGCGACGATGCTGCGGGATTCTTTCGAATTGCCCGGCTTCACGTCGACGATGCGGCTGGTGACGAAGTGCGAAATTTCCTGTTCGTACTGGTCGATGGGGTGGCCGGTGAGATACAGGCCCAGCGTGTCCTTTTCGCCGTTCAGGCGCTCGTCGTCGCTCCAGGGTTTGACCCTGGCCCATTCCGGTTCGGCTGCGGTTTCTTCCTCGATGGCACCAAACAGGTCGACGATGCCGATGTCCTGGTTTTTCGATGCCTGCTCCGCCAGTTTGGTGGCTTCATTCAGGCTCGCCATCAGCGTGGCGCGGTCACGGCCGGGTACCAGCTCATCCAGCGCGCCGGCGCGGATCAGTGCTTCCAGCGCACGACGGTTGAGTTTTTTCAGATCGACACGGCGGCAGAATTCGAACAGATCGCGGAACGGTTTGCCGGAATTGCGTGCCTCCAGAATCGCGTCGATCGGGCCTTCACCCAACCCCTTGATGGCGCCCAAACCATAGATGATGCGGCCTCTGTCATCGACCGTGAACTTGTACTGCGAGAAATTCACGTCCGGCGGCACGATGGTGAGTTTCATGCGCCGGCACTCGTCGATCAGCGTCACCACCTTGTCGGTGTTGTGCATATCCGCCGACAGCACCGCCGCCATGAAACCGGCGGGATGATGGGCCTTCAGCCAGGCGGTCTGGTACGACACCAGCGCGTAGGCAGCGGAGTGCGACTTGTTGAAACCGTATTTGGCGAATTCTTCCATGGTGTCGAAGATCTCGCCCGCCAGCTTTTCGTCGACGCCGTTTTTCGCCGCGCCGTCGACAAAGAACGCGCGCTGCTTCGCCATTTCATCGGCTTTCTTTTTGCCCATCGCACGACGCAGCAGGTCGGCGCCGCCAAGCGTGAAGTTCGCCAGCACCTGCGGGATCAGCATGACCTGTTCCTGATACAGGATGGTGCCGTAAGTCGTGTTCAGGATCGGCTGCAGATCCGGGTGCGGATACACCACTTTCTGCTTGCCGTGCTTGCGCGCGATGAAGTCGTCCACCATGCCGGAACCCAGCGGACCGGGACGGAACAGTGCCACCAGTGCCACGATGTCTTCAAAGTTGGACGGCTTCAGACGCTTGATCAGATCCTTCATGCCGCGGGATTCAAGCTGGAACACGGCGGTGGTTTCCGCTTTCTGCAGCAGCTCGAACGTGGGCCTGTCGTCGAGCGGGATGCGCTCGATTTCCACCGGTTTCTCACCGCGTTTTTCCAGCATGGGATTGATGGTTTTCAGCGCCCAGTCGACGATGGTGAGCGTGCGCAGACCGAGGAAGTCGAACTTCACCAGGCCGGCGGCTTCCACGTCATCCTTGTCGAACTGCGTGACCAGGTTGCCACCTTCGGCATCACAGTACAGCGGCACATAATCGGTCAGCGCGGACGGCGCGATTACCACACCACCGGCGTGCTTGCCGACGTTGCGCGTGATGCCTTCCAGCTTCAGCGCCATGTCCAGCAGTTCGCGGATGTCGTCGTCGCGGTCGTAGAGTTCTTTCAGCTGCGGCTCGTCTTCCATCGCCTTGGACAGCGTCATGCCCACTTCAAATGGAATCAGCTTGGCGATGCGGTCGACAAATCCGTAGGAACGGCCCTGCACGCGCCCCACGTCGCGCACCACCGCTTTCGCCGCCATGGAACCGAAGGTGATGATCTGGCTCACCGCATTGCGGCCGTACTTTTCCGCCACGTAATCGATGACTCGATCACGGCCGTCCATGCAGAAGTCGACGTCGAAATCGGGCATCGACACCCGCTCCGGATTCAGAAAACGTTCGAACAGCAGATCGTAGGCCAGCGGATCGAGGTCGGTGATTTTCAGCGCGTATGCCACCAGCGAGCCTGCACCCGATCCCCGCCCCGGCCCCACCGGCACGCCGTTGTTTTTTGCCCACTGGATAAAGTCGGCAACGATAAGGAAGTAGCCGGAGAATCCCATCTTGACGATACAGTCCAGCTCGATCTGCAGACGCTCATCGTAGGGCTTGCGAATCTCGGGGAATTTCGGATCGTTGACGTCGAACAGGAAAGCCAGACGTTCCTCCAGCCCCTTGCGCGACTCCACCACCATGTAGTCGGCGATGGTCATGCCTTCCGGCACCGGATACTCCGGCAGGTAGTAAGTGCCCAGCGGAATGTCGACCGTGCAGCGCTTGGCGATTTCCACCGTGTTTTCGATGGCTTCGGGAATGTCGGCGAACAGCTCCACCATTTCGGCGGCGGGTTTCAGGTACTGCTCTTCGGAATAGCGCTGTTCGCGGCTGGGATCTTCCAGTGTCCAGCCTTCGGAAATGCACACGCGGACTTCGTGCGCCTCGAAATCGCCGCGCTTGAGAAAACGCACGTCGTTGGTGGCGACGACCGGACACTCCAGTTTCGCCGCCAGCTCCACCGCCAGATGCACCCAGGTTTCATCGTCCTGGCGCGCGGTGCGTTGCAGTTCAAGATAGAAGCAGTCCGGAAACGTGGCCATCCACTCGCGGGTGAGTGCTTCGGCGCGCTCGGCTTTTCCACCCAGCAGCGCGCGCCCGATTTCACCCTGCTTGCCACCGGACAGGCAGATCAGCCCCTCGGACTTCTGCTTCAGCCATTCGCGCGAAATAATCACACGATTGCGCTGCTGGCCGAACAGATAACCCTTCGACACCAGCACCGTGAGATTGCGATAACCCTGCAGGTTTTTCGCCAGCAGCACCATCTGCGACGGCGGCTCGTCCGGCTGCGATCCTTCTACCCAGACATCGGCACCATAGATCGGTTTGATGCCCGCTTCCGATGCCGATTTCTGGAATTTCACCAGCGCAAACATGTTGCTGTAATCGGTGATCGCCAGCGCCGGCATGCCCAGTGCAGCAGCCGTTTTCGCCAGCGGCTTGATGCGCACCAGTCCGTCCACCAGGGAGTATTCGGTGTGCAGGCGCAGGTGTACGAATTGCGGTGTCATCAGCGTTTCTCCAGCAATGCGGCCACCGGTCCGAACGTGCGGCGGTGAATGATGGACGGCCCCAGTTTCTGCAACGCCGCCACATGCGACTGCGTGGGATAGCCCTTGTGCTGCGCCAGTCCGTAGCCGGGAAATTCACGGTCCAGCACATCCATTTCGCGATCGCGGGTGACCTTGGCGATGATCGACGCGGCGCTGATGCAGGGCACCGTGAGATCGCCCTTCACAATCGCCTCGGACGGAATGGCAAGGCGCGGACAGCGGTTGCCATCGATCAGCGCGAATTCTGCTTGCGGCTGCAACTGCTCCACCGCGCGCGTCATGGCCAGCAGGCTGGCGTGCAGGATATTCAGGGAATCAATTTCTTCCACTTCGGCGCGCCCGATCGCCCAGGCCAGTGCGTCGCGCTGGATGATGTCGAACAGCTGGTCGCGCTTTTTCTCCGACAGCTTTTTCGAATCCGTCAGACCGGCAATCGGTTTTTCCGGGTCCAGAATGACAGCGGCAGCCACCACCGCACCCGCCAGCGGTCCGCGCCCGACTTCATCGACCCCCGCTACCAGATGGCCGGAATAAAAACTGAAACTGGACTGGGAAGTATTTTTCGCCACGGTTGCGCGCCCCTGAAACTCAGTTGGCCGGTTGGGATTCGAGTGCGTTGCCGGATGCCACCAGCGCCAGAATGGCCTTGGCCGCTTCGTCACTGGCATTGCGGTTCAGCAGTGTGTGCAGTTCGTTGAATTCACGCTGCAGGCGCTCGCGGTTGTCGGTGTTGCGCAGCAGATCGAACAGCGTGCGCGCCAGCTTTTCCGGCTGCGCCTCGTCCTGCAGGAATTCCGGCACCAGCTCCTTGCCTGCCAGCAGATTGGGCAGGGAAATGAAACGGGTTTTAACCATGCGTGAAATGATCGCATGTGTGATTGCGCCCCAGCGGAACGCCACCACCATCGGCCGTTTCAGCAGCATGGCTTCCAGCGTCGCCGTGCCGGATGTCACCAGCACAACATCGCTACCTGCCATTACCTCCCGCGCGTGACCATCGACCAGCTGCAGCGGCAATTGCAGTTCAAACTGCGCGATCTGCTGTTCCAGCTGCTTGCGCCGCGCGGCATTGGCACAGGGCACGATGAACTTACAGGCCGGTTCCATCAGATACAGCTGGCGCATGGTCTCCAGAAAGATCGGCCCGATGAATTTCAGTTCGCCGCCGCGACTGCCGGGCAGCACCGCCACCACCCGGTCACCGGGCTGAAACCCCCAGTAACGCTTGGCGCGGCCGAAATCGATGTGCTGATCAATCACCGTGGCAAACGGATGGCCGACAAATTTCACCGGCACCTGATGCTGTTCGTAAAACGCTGCTTCAAACGGCAGCAGCGTCAGCATCAGGTCGACGCCTTCGCGAATCCTGAACACGCGCTTCTGCCGCCACGCCCACACCGAGGGGCTGACGTAATGCACGGTTTTGATGCCGGCCTTTTTGAGTTTGTATTCCAGCGGCAGGGTGAAATCGGGAGAGTCGATGCCAATGAACAAGTCCGGCGGATTCGCCAGAAAATGTTCGCGCAATGTCTTGCGGATACGCAGCAGTTCCCGCAGCCGCCCCAGCACTTCCACCACACCCATCACGCTCAGGCGCTCCATGGGAAACAGGGATTCGCAGCCGGCCGCGATCATGGCGGGACCGCCGATGCCGATGAACTTCGCGCCGGGGAAACGGGACTTGATGGCATTGATGAGACCGGCACCCAGCTGGTCGCCGGACAGTTCGCCTGCCACGATGCCAATGGTGAGAGTGCCGGAGGACGTTGCCACTACGCAGCCCTCAGCGGGTGATGCCGCGAGTAGAGGATTTCAGTGAATCGATGAACAGCTGCAGCTGCGGAAGTGCGGGCATGGCTTCCAGTTCCACCAGCGCCTGCTCCAGCGTCAGCGTCTGGCGATAGACAATCTTGTACGCCGCGCGCAACGCCTTGATGGTGTCCTCGTCAAAACCGCGCCGCTTCATGCCTTCGAAATTCATGCTGCGCGCTTCCGCCGGATTGCCCTGCACGGTGACGAACGCCGGCACATCCTTGCCGATGGCGCTGCCCATGGCGGAGAAACTGTAGGCCCCGATGCGCACAAACTGGTGTACCAGCGTAAAGCCCGACAGGTTGGCGTAATCACCCACCCAGACGTGTCCCGCCAGCGCGGTGTTGTTCACCAGAATGCAGTGATTGCCGATCACGCTGTCGTGCCCCACATGCACGTAGGCCATCAGCAGATTGTCGTTGCCGATGGTGGTTTCAGATCGGTCCTGCACAGTGCCGCGATGAATGGTGACGCACTCACGGATGGTGTTGTTGTCGCCAATCACCAGCCGCGTCGGCTCGCCCTTGTATTTGAGGTCCGGCGTGTCTTCACCCACCGAGGAGAACTGGAAAATCCGGTTGTTCCTGCCGATCCGGGTCGGCCCCTTGACCACCACGTGGGATTCGATCACGGTGCCGGAATCGATCACCACGTCGGGACCGATATAAGTCCAGGGCCCGACTTTCACATCGGGCGCCAGCTGGGCCTTGGGATCGACGATTGCCTGCGGATGTATCACGCCACCAGATCTCTTTCTGCACAGGTTATGACTGCGGAACCGACTGCATCGCCACCGACACGATCGACAAAGGCTTCCGCACCGAATTTCCAAATAACACGCTTGCGCGACTTGATCCAGGCCCGAATCACCAGCTGCTCACCGGGGATGACCGGCCGCCGGAACTTCGCCTCGTCCACGGCCGCGACAACATAGGCCTTGTTGCTGTTGGCGGTCTGACCCATGGTCTTGAACGCCAGCAGGCCCGCTGTCTGCGCCATCGCCTCAATGATCAGCACACCCGGCAGGATCGGGTTGCCCGGGAAATGCCCTTCGAATACCGGCTCGCTGTTGCTGACACTGCGCACCGCCACAATGTATTCGCCTTCCACCAGTTCCAGCACCTTGTCGACCTGCAAAAACGGTGAGCGGTGCGGAAGAATGGCCTTGATTTCGTTAATGTTCATCATAGTTCAAACAGGACCGCAGAGTGTGATTTTTTGTCAGGATACGGTGCTTGCTGCGGGATTGCATCCCGGCAAGCGCAACCAAATATTTCCCCTGACAGGTGCATGATTTACGGAGATCGAACGCAGGCCTGGGTCACTCGGGTGACTGGCCGTCCAGCGCCTTGAGGCGCGCTTCCAGCTGGCGGATTTTACGCGCCATTTCATCCAGATGACGGAACCGTGCCGCATTCTTGCGCCACTCCGCCGTGGTGGACATGGCGGTGCCCGAGGAATAGGAACCCGGCTCGGCAATGCTCTTGGTAATGGCGCTGCGCATGGTGAGATGCACGCGGTCGGCAATCTCCAGATGGCCGGCGATTCCGACAGCGCCGGCGATGGTGCAGTTGCGGCCGATCTTCGTGCTGCCGGCAATGCCAGTACAGCCGGCAATCGCGGTGCCATCACCAATTTCCACGTTGTGGGCAATCTGGATCTGGTTATCCAGGATCACGTTATTGCCGATCACCGTGTCCTGCAGCGCGCCCCGGTCGATGGTGGTACTGGCACCGATTTCCACGTCATTGCCGATGCGCACGCCACCCAGCTGGGCAATCTTGCGCCACTGGCCTTTTTCATTGGCGTAGCCAAAACCATCGCCACCAATCACCACGCCGCCCTGCAGCACGCAACGCTCGCCAATCTGCACACCGTGATAGATCGTCACATTGGCATGCAGCAGACAGTCATTGCCGATACGGGTATTGGTGCCGATGCTGGTGCCCGGCCCCACTTCCACCCGCTCACCCAGCACGCAGCCACTGGCAATCACGACATGGGGACCAATCCGGCAACCGGCACCCATCACGACATCGTCCGCCACCACAGCAGTGGGATGCACACCTTCGGCCACCCGTGGGCGCGCATCGAACAGGTGGGAAGCCTTGGCATACGTCAGATAGGGATTGCCGGACACCAGACAGGCCACTGGACATTCATCCGCCACCTCGGCCGCCAGTATCACCGCCGACGCAGCCGTGGTCGCCAGTTGCGCCCGGTACAGCGGATTGGCCAGAAAACCAAGCTGGCCGGGCTGCGCCGATCCCAGCGTGGCCAGTCCGTGAATGCGTACGGCAGCATCGCCACGCAACTCAACACCCAGTTCGCGCGCCAGATCACCCAGGGTCCAGCCGGAATGGTTACTGTCGCGCGCAAAGGAATCGGTCATGGTCGTGGCGGTCCGGAATTGCCGCGCTTATTTCTGCGCGTTGATCTTCTGGGTCAGTTCAGCCGTGATGTCGAACTTGTCATCGGCCCACACCACCGCCTGACGCGGCAGGATCAGATCGTATTTCTTCTCGTCGATGATGGCTTTCATGGCCTTCTCAACCTTCGGTCCCATGGCAGACTGCAGTTCCTGGCTGGCATCCTTACCCTTCTGCTGCAGCTTCTGGCCCTTGAAGTTCAGCTCGATCTTCTTGTCGGCAATGTCCTTCTCCAGCTTGCGCAGTTCGTCCTGCCCCATCACTGCAGCGTCTTTCTGGCGCTTTTCATCCAGCTTCTGGATCTGGTTGCGCAGTGCAATCGCATCAGCCTCTTCCTGACCCAGGCTGGACTTCAGCTTCTCTGCGCGCAGACGTGCCTCATCGGATTTCATCACCGCCGCATTGATGTCCACCACGGCAATTCGGACCTCGGCCCACGCGGCGGAAGAAAACAGAGCGCCCGCCAACACCAGCAATTTGAACCCTTTCATTGTTGCAATACCCCTGAAATGAATACTCACGTTGTTAAATCAGAACGGCTGACCCAGGCTGAACTGGAACGCGCGCGTGTCATCCCCGTCCTTCTCGTTCAGTGTTTTCGACAGGCTGAAGGACAGCGGACCAATGCCCGTGATCCACGACAGCGCCACACCGGTGGAGAAGCGCAGTTCGTCGGTCGAAATGTCGTTGCCTTCCTCATCGCGGCGACGGGTGTCGAACACGTTACCGCCGTCCATGAACAGCAAGGTGCGGAACTGGCGATTGTCTTTCACGAACGGCATCGGGAAGATGAATTCCAGACTGCCTTCCACCAGCAGGTTGCCACCGATGGCGCGGGCGTCGCCGTAATCGTAAGCCGACTGGGTTTCGCGGGGGCCGAGCGAGCGGTCTTCCCAGCCACGGATCGAGCCGAAGCCGCCGGAATAGAAATTCTCGTAGAACGGCACGTTGTTGTCCTGGCCATAGCCGTCGGCGTACCCGAGGTCGGAACGGGCGCGCATTACCCAGTCTTCGCTGATGGGGAAATAGCGCTGGCCACGATAGCTCAGCTTGTAATACTCCAGATCACTGCCGGGCACCGTGATCTCCGACGCCACGGTATGCGACGAACCTCGGGTTGCGAACACGCCCCGGTTCAGTGTGCTGTAGGACCAGCTCAGCGAGAACGGGAAGTTGTCGAACGATTCATCCTGGGTGGCGAAGCCCTGGGTCAGATACAGCCATTGATCGTAGTTCACCAGTTCCCACACCTGCAGCGGTGAATAGGGGCTGGCGTAAACTTTCACGGTCTCGGCGCCGATGCCGAAATTGATGCGCTCGATTTCGCTGATCGGATAGCCGAAATTGATGTTGCCGCCGTACTTGTCCGCCGCCCAGTTGGAAATCACATCGTCGTCTTCGATGTTGGTTTCCTGATAGTAGAGGGAGTAACCACGGCTCACGCCGTCGATGGTGTAATACGGGTCCATGAACGAGAAGTTCACGCTGTTGCGGATGTCGCTGCGGTTGGCGGCGATCGACACCTTGTTGCCGGTGCCCAGGAAGTTGGACTGCGACAGGTTGGCACCGAACACAAAGCCGGTGCCCTGCTGGTAACCCACGCTGGCGCCGATGGAACCGGACGGCTGCTCTTCCACGGTGTAGTTCACGTCGATCTGGTCATCCTCGCCCGGCACGCGGGGCGTTTCCACGGTGACGCCCTTGAAGTAGCCCAGCCGCTCCAGACGCACCTTGGAATTCTCGATCAGCTGGCCCGACGCCCACGCGCCTTCCATCTGGCGCATCTCGCGGCGCAGCACTTCATCGCGGGTTTTTTCATTGCCGAAATAATTGATGCGACGCACATAGACACGGGTGCCCGGATCGACATAGAAAGTCACGTCCACGGTGTTGTCGGGATTGGCCACCGGCACGCCGTTGACGTTGGCAAAGGTGTAGCCTTCATTGCCCAGACGCTTGGAAATCAGTTCGCTGGAAGTCGTCACCATCTGGCGCGAGAAGGTCTGGCCGGGTTTGAGCAGGATCAGACGTTTCAGTTCGGCTTCCGGCACTTTCAGGTCGCCACTCAGCTTCACCGAGTTGACGGTGTGACGCTCGCCTTCACTGATGTTGATGGCGATGTAGACTTCGGATTTGTTGGGAGTGACCGAGACCTGGGTGGATTCCACGCGGAAATTCACATAGCCGCGATCCTGGTAGTAGGACACCAGCTTTTCCAGATCGCCCGACAGTTTTTCGCGGGAGTATTTGTCGTCGCCCTTGAAGAACGACAGCAGGTGGGTTTTCTTCAGTTCAAATTCGTCCACCAGATCTTCATCGGGGAAGACGGTGTTGCCGACGATGTCCACGCCGGAAATGGTCGCCACATCGCCTTCCTTGATGGTGATGTGAATCGAAACGCGGTTACGCGGCAATGGCGTCACTTCCGGCATCACCTTGGCGCCGTAACGGCCCTGGGCAATGTACTGGCGCTCCAGCTCCAGCTTCAGACGATCCAGGGTGGCGCGCTGAAATACGCTGCCTTCGCTCAGGCCCGCTTTCGACAGGCCTTCCATGAGGTTTTCAGTTTCAATGGACTTGTTGCCTTCCAGCTCAATCTTGGTAATCGAGGGGCGTTCGCTGACCAGAATCACCAGCACATCGCCTTCGCGTTCCAGCTTGATGTCCTGGAAATTGCCGGTCTTGAACAGCAGGCGGGCGGACCGGGCCAGCGCGGAATCATCCACTTCGTCGCCCACCTGCAGGGGCAGCACATTGAACACGGCGCCGGCGGAAATGCGCTGCAGGCCATCGATGCGGATATCCTTTATCACAAAAGACTCGGCCCTTGCCGTGGACATGGAGAACAACGCAAACCACAGCAATACAAATGCAGAAATTCGATTCATCTAGCGCTCAGATCCGCTGGAGGTTAAGTAGGCTTGGGGTCAAAGCCCCATCAGGTCGTTATAGAATGCGAGACCCATGAACATGACCAAAAGGCCCAGTCCGAGACTGTTACCGATGGCCTGGGCTTTTTCCGAGACGGGACTTCCCTTCACCATTTCGACGAGGTAGTACATCAAATGCCCGCCATCCAGTACTGGAATGGGCAGCAAATTTAACACCCCAAGGCTGATACTTAAATAGGCCACGAAGGTTAAAAAGGATTCCAGCCCGTAGCTGGCGCTGTCGCCCGCCACTTTCGCAATGGTGATCGGTCCGCTGATGTTGTCGAGGGAGATTTTGCCCAGCACCATCTTGCCGATCGCCGATACCGTCAAGGCAATCCGCGACCAGGCATAATCCAGCGCCTCGGGAACCGCGTCGAGCGGACCGTACTGCAGTTCACGCAGCATACCTTCGGGATACTTCACCGACGACGCGTCCGGCTTGGCACCGATCCGGCCGATCCGCCCCAGCTTCTCATCCATCACCGCATCCGGTGTGACCGTCAAAGTCAGCACCTGTTCCCCGCGCTGCACCTTTACCGCCATCGCCACCATGGGATTCTGCCGGATCAGGCTGACCCACTCGTCCCAGGTCATCAATTCCACATCATTGACCGCCAGGATGCGATCACCCACCTGCAGGCCCTGACGCTCGGCCGCCATGCCTTTTTCCAGCTCACCCAGCAGCGGCGGCATGGTGGGGAAAAACGGTTCGATGCCCAGCAGTTTCAGGGGATTTTCCTTTTCCTGCCCGGACATCCAGTTGTCCAGCGCAATCACGCGCTCGTCGGTGACGCCACTGCTGCCTTCCGGTTTGACGCTGAAGCGCACGCTGGCACTTTCCCCCAGCCGGCCCACCAGCTCCAGTACCACATCGTCCCAGGACTCAATCGCCTGCCCATCCACCGCCACGATTTCCTCCATTTTCTGGAAACCGGCGCGCTCGGCCAGACTGCCCGGAATGACATTGCCCACCACTGGCGCCACGGAACTCACGCCAGAGAGAAACAGCAACCAGTAGAGAAAAACGGCAAAAACCAGATTGACCAGCGGCCCGGCAGACACGATGGCAAAGCGCTGGAAAACGGATTTATGGGCGAAGGATTGGGATTTCTGATGCTCGGGAACGTCGGCGCCGGGCTCCCCCAGCATCTTGACGTAGCCACCCAGAGGCAGGGCAGCAATGACGAATTCGGTGTTGTGGCGGTCAGTCCAGCGCAGCAGGGGCTGGCCAAAGCCGATGGAGAAACGCAGCACCTTCACGCCGCAGCGGCGGGCCACCCAGAAATGGCCGAACTCATGCACGAAGATGAGAACGCCCAGGGTCACGACAAAAGCCAGAACTGTTTGCATCAAGCTGTACAAGACAACCTCGGATTATTGTTATGGTCAGTGTTTCCGGTACTGCAACAACTGCTCCTGCATCGACTGCCGGGCCTGCGCATCGGCCTGCAGGATAGTATCAAGATCATGCGGCGCCACCAACGTCGCCCGGGCCAACACCTGCTCGATGGTGCGGGCAATGGCGGTAAACGGAATCTGACCGGCCAGGAACGCTTCCACTGCCACCTCATTGGCGGCGTTGAGCACCACCGACGCGGTCTGCCCCGCCTGCATCGCTTCCCGCGCCA
>CAZBII010000119.1:0-14382 GCA_964491665.1 uncultured Moraxellaceae bacterium | reverse complement strand
CAAACCGGTGGCGCAGGCACAGGCCGAGCGTGCCTTGCAGGCAAAAACCGCGGTGCCGGCGCTGCAACGCTTTAACGCCCGTCATGCGGCGCAGGGGCGTCTGCTGCGGCGCGTGGCCAACGGTTCCCATGTGGTGCAGCTGGATCAGGCGCAGACACCGGCGGCTGCGGCGACGCTGATCAGCGAACTGATCCTGGACCCGGATGTGGAAACGGTTGAGGCGGATCTGCGCATGTTTCCCGCCGCGGTGCCCACCGATCCGCTGTATGCGTCGCAATGGGCGCTGAATGAGGCGGTCGGCGGGGTGAATCCGCAGCCGGCGTGGGAGGTCACCACCGGCACCGGCGCGGTGGTGGCGCTGCTCGATACCGGCGTGGTGGCCCATGCGGATCTGGTGGCGAATCTGCTGCCGGGGTATGACTTTGTTTCCAGCGCGTTCATGGGCAACGATGGCAACGGTCGCGACGGCGATGCGTCCGATCCGGGCGATGGTGTCAGCGCCGGCGCCTGTGGCAGCGGGGTGCCGGAAACGGATGAACCCAGCAGCTGGCACGGCACGCATGTGGCGGGCATCGTGGGGGCGCAGGCGTTCAACGGTATAGGCGTGTCCGGTGTGGCGCCCGGCGTGGGCATCGTGCCGGCGCGGGTGCTGGGGCGTTGTGGCGGCTACACCTCCGACATCGTGGATGCCATGTACTGGGCCGCCGGTTTCGATGTGGCCGGCGTGCCGACCAACACCCATCCGGCCGACGTGATCAGCATGAGCCTGAGCGCCGTAACGGCGGCCAGCTGCAGTCAGGCCTACGCGGATGCCATCAGTCAGGTGCGGGCGGCGGGCACGCTGGTGGTGATTGCGGCCGGCAATTCCTCCGGCAACGCCGACACCTTTCCCCCCGGCAACTGCACCGGCGCCTTCACCGTGACCGCCACCACCCGCAGCGGCAGCCGCGCCTACTATGCCAATTACGGCTCAGTGGTGGACATTGCCGCTCCCGGCGGTTCCATGCTCTACGCCAGCGACCCCAACGGCATTCTGTCCACTGCGAACACTGGCGCGCTGGCGCCGGAGGCCGACAATTACCTCTATCTGCAGGGCACCAGCATGGCGACGCCCCATGTGGCCGGTGTGGCCGCACTGCTGTATGCCGCCGTGGACAATCTGGACGTGGAAACGGTGGAAATGGCGTTGCGCAATTCGGCGCGGGCGTTTCCCGGCAGTTGCGTGGGTTGTGGCGCCGGCATCGTGAATGCCAGTGCCGCGCTGGGACTGGTGGATGGCTCCTTCGTGCCGGTGGCGTCGGCGGATCTGGCGCTGACCCTGAAAGGCAGCACCGGCAAATTCGTCAAGGATGCCGCCAATCCGGGGCAGGGCACCATCCGGTACATCGCCCAGATCATCAACAACGGGCCGGATGCAACACAGGCGCTGGTGCTGACCAATGTTTTTCCCGCTGACGTCACGCTGGAATCGGCGCAGGCTTCACAGGGCAGCTGCAACAGCGCCGGGACCAGCTGCACACTGGGCGATCTGCCTGTCAACGGCAGCGCCAGCGTGACGATCACTGTGCGTACCAGTAACGACAAGTCCATGCAGTTCCAGGCGCAGATCAGCCATGGCGTTACCGATCCCGACATCAGCAACAACTATGTGCTGAAAAAGTTTGGCGGGGCGCTGGGTGGCATGCTGCTGCCGTTGCTGTTGCTGGTTTTGCGCCGTTTTCGCGGCAGCCGATAAATCATTTCCAGAACAGCACGGCGGCCACGCTGATCAGGCTGATGCAGATCAGGTTGAGGAAAAAGCCGCAGCGCATCATCACGCGTTGCGGAATCAATCCGGTGCCGAAGACGATGGCGTTCGGCGGCGTGGCCACCGGCAGCATGAACGACGACGATGCCGCCAGCGCCACCACTACCGCCAGCACCATCGGCGGCAGTCCGAAATGCGCGGACACCGGCACCAGCAGCGGAATCAGCAGCGCGGCGCAGGCGGTATTGCTCACCAGTTCCGACAGAAACACGATGAACGCCACCATTACCAGAATGGCCAGCAGCGGCGGCGCGCCGGCCACCAGATCCTTCAGCTGCGCGGCGATGAACACGCTGGTGCCGGTCTGTTCCAGCACCGTGCTCAACGTCATGCCGCCACCGAACAGCAGCAGGATTCCCCAGCTGGTTTTCTTTTCGGCGTCTTCCCATTTGATGGCGCCGGACAGACCCAGCGCCAGCATGCCCACCACCGCCACCCAGGCGTCAAATTCCCTGGCAATGCCGGTGAGCCGCGATAGCGGACCACTGAAAATCCAGCCGCACACTACTGCGGCAAAAATCAGCAGGGTGAAGGTGCGTCGGCGATCCTGTCTGCCGGAGCTTGCAGGAGTGGCTTCCGTGACCGGCGCCGCTTCCGTCAGCAGCGCGAAGTCCGGTTTGAGCAGGAGACGCAGCAGCACGATCAGCAGTGGCATCAGCAGCAGCGCCAGCGGCAGGCCGAACTGCAGCCATTGCACAAAGGTGATGGACTGGTTGGCGGCGGCAATGGCATTGGGCGGACTGCCCACCAGCGTGGCCATGCCACCGATGCTGGCGGCGTAAGCGGTGCCCAGCAGCAGAAAGATGGCGTTGCGGTGCTGGGGATCGTGAAAGCGCGAGGCAACGCCCAGCGCCACCGGCAGCATCATGGCGGCGGTGGCGGTGTTGCTGATCCACATGGACATGAAGGCAGTGGCGGCGAACAGCAGATACGCGGCCCGCAGCGGATGCGTGCCGGCGATTTTCAGCACCGCCTGGCCAATTTCGCGATCGATGCCGTGGCGTGTCAGGGCGGCGGCCAGTGCGAATCCACCCATGAACAGGAAGATCACCGGATTGGCGAAATCCGCGAACGCCTGCTTTGCCGGCATGATCTGGAATGCCATCGCCAGCACCGGCACCAGCAGCGCCGTGAAGGTGATGTCGATAGCTTCCGTCAGCCACAGCAAACCGATCAGCAGGGTGATGGTGAGGCCGGCGCGCACCAGCGGTTCCACCGGCAGCAGCAGATAACAGATGAGCGAAGCGGCCAGCGCGATGAGCAACGCGGGCCATTTGACGGAGGCTGGGGTGGACGTGTTCGGCGTGGCAGTCACAGGCGTTTCCTTGCAGCATGGTCTGCAGGGACTCTAGCAAGTCTGTTCCTGCTTGCAAATCAGGTTGGCACCGGCACCGCAGTGGATGGCGCCTCGGCCAGTGCAGGGAAAATCCAGCGGTCCAGCAGCACCAGCATGTGCGGCAGCATCAGCAGGTCGTAGAGCAGCGCCAGACCGATATTGGCGGCCATCAGGATCGCCATGGTCTGGTTGGGGCCGAAAATCGACGCTGCCAGAATCGACATGCCGCTGGTGAGTACGACGGTGGTCAGCACCAGGGCCGAGCCGGTTTCCTCGAAAATCATCTCCAGGCTCTGCAGCGGCGCAATGCCGGCGCGACGGTTGCGGATGTGGCGGCTCAGGATATGCACGGTGTCATCCACCACGATGCCCAGGCCGATGCTGAAGGTGCCGGCGGCGGCGATATCGATGGTGTTCACGCTGGCGCCCCACAAACCGAAAATCACCGTGCCGGGAATGGTGTTGGGAATCATCGCCACGACGCCCAGACGCCAGTTACCCAAAAACAGTCCCAGCAGCAGGGAAATCACCAGACCGGATGTGAGGCCGCTGAGGAACATGCTGAGCGTGACTTCATAACCCAGTACCGCAAACAGCACGGAATGGCCGCTGACCCGGGCCTCGACCTGTGGCGCGTTGGTGCGGAACCAGGCGCGGATATCCTGTTCCAGCTGCGTCAGTTCCTTGCTGCGCAGCTTGGGCACACCGGCCACCAGCGCCGCTGCCGACAGCTCCTGATTCAGACCGATGGCCTGCGGAATGGCATTCGGCGAGGACATCTCGTACAGATTCCACAGGTCGGCAATTTCATGCGGGCTGACCGGAGTGGCTGACCACTTCGCGTTGTTCTCGTGCAGATTGCTTTTCAGCAGTTGCAGATGATCGAGAAAGCCGGTCTGGTACGACACGTCCGGACGCGCTTCCAGCCACGACTGGAATGCCGCCACGGTGGCCACAAAGTCCGGATCAAAAATGCCGTCGGGCTTGCCGCTGTCTATCTGGATGGTGACGGGATAGTGCGCGTCAAAATACTGCTCGGAGATTTTCACCGACTGGCTGATGGGCGAATCGCTTTCAAAATATTCCAGCGGATCATTGTGAAAGTCGCTGAGCAGCATGCCGCACGACAGCAGGAAGCTGCCACCGTAAAATGCCCACGCCCGTGCGCCGCTCATGGTGCGCGCCACCTGCCAGATGCGCCGCACCAGCCGCAGGAACAGATCAGGTTCGCGGGCGCTGGCGGTGGGAGCGACGCGCACGGCGAGCACGGGTGTGATGGTGACCGCGGTGATGAACGAGCAGATAACGCCGATGGTGGCGATATAGCCGAACGTGGTGAACACCGGTGAATCACCCACGCCCAGACTGATGAAGCCGATGGCAATGGTGACGCTGGTGAGAAACAGCGCCACCACATTGCCCTGCATGCATTCCATCATGGTGGCGATGTTGCTGTTATGAATCACCGGATGCCGCGAGTAACCCATCAGCAGGTGAATGATGTCCGCCAGCGAAACGATGAAGGCGATGGCGAAGGCAAGGCCCGAAGTCTGGTTGATGGTGAAACCCAGCGTGCCGGCAATGCCGGCGGTGATCCACAGCGCCACCACGATCGACATGATGCCGGAAAACACCAGCCACCAGGAGCGCAGGAAAAACCACAGCAGCAGCAGTCCCACCAGCAGCACCAGTGGCATCAGGTAAACGCAATCGTGCAGCAGTGCGGCGTTCAGGGCATGGCGGATTTCCACCGAGCCGAGCAGATAGGTGGTGTCGATGCGCTGCGCGCGGGTCTGGTCGTCGAGAATGGCCTGGATCGCGGAATAGTTTTTTTCGATGGCGTCGGCGTCGGTGAAATAGACGTAGACGGCGGAGATGGACTGGTCTTTCGACAGCACGGCGCGATTGTGGGTAGCGGCATCCGCCAGTTGGCCCAGCACAGAGTCGGTGGCGTGCGGATTTTTCTGCAGGAAGCGATAGGCTGACTGAGCGTCGGTGCCCGGTGTGCTTACAGCGTGACTGAGCAATGAATTGACGCGACGGATGCCGGGCAGGGCTTCGATTTTTCTGACGGTGTCGAACAGGGCGTCGGCACCTTCTGCGCTGAGAAACGATTGATCCTTCAGTTGCAGCAGCACCAGCAGGCTTTCCTGCGCGCCCATGCTGACTTCCAGCTTTTTGAACGCTATCAGGCGGGCGTCATCCGGTGCGAAGTATTCAGTGATGTCGTTGACGTAACGGATGTTGGCAATGTTGGGAGAGAGGGCGGCAGCGATGACGACCAGCAGCAACGACAATATGCAGAGGATCTTGAAATCAGGTTTCATGGTTTCAGTTTTGTTTTTGTTATCGACGATGCCGGGGTAACATCATTTCCGGCGAGTCTAATCACCTTGCGCAGAGGTCTGCAATGATATTTGGTAAAAATAAGTCACTGGTCTGTTTCAGCCCGAATGCCCGTGCCAGTGTGCGATTGTTCTGTTTTCCCTGTGCCGGTGGTGGTGCTTCCATGTATCGCCGCTGGTCTGAATTTCTGCCGGATGTGGAAGTGTGGGCGGTGAATTATCCGGGCCGTGAATCGCTGCACGGTCTGCCGTTTGCAACCTCGTTGCAGGAGGTGCTGGCACCGCTGCTGGAACACGCGGAGCTGTTTGGGGAAAAACCGTTTCTGGTGTACGGACACAGTTTTGGCGCGCTGATGGCGTTCGCGCTGGCGTTGCAGTTGCAGAAGCGTGGCACGCAGACCCGCGGTGTGCTGGCCAGTGCGCGGCGGGCGCCGCATCTGCCGCCGCAACATGCCCATGCCGATCTGCCGGATGAACCGTTTCTGCTGGAACTGGACAAGTTCGGCGGAGTGCCTGCCGCCATCCGCCAGGATCGTGAACTGATGGCCTTCTATCTTCCTGTTATTCGTGCCGACCTGCGTCTGAATGACAGCGCGCCGCTGCCACTGGAGCAGATTGACGCACCTCTTTATGTGTTCTCCGCCAGTTATGATCGCGCGGCCAGCAACAGTGAATTGCTGGCGTGGAAGCAGAACACGCGCCAGCGCTTCGAGCACCGCGAGTTCACCGGCGGACATTTCTTCATCCAGGACAACATGGAGGAATTTCTGGCCTGTCTGCGGGCAGTAATTGGGACGATCATGCAGGAAAATGATGAGGATCTTGTCGCATTTTGAGCAGTGGAAGCTGCGTTGATTACGAACTGTCACCTAAATTGGCCGAATCTTACAAGTTTTGACTTGCTCGCGGTCAGTACACTGGCGCAGCCAATGGGTTGTGCTGATAAAAACAATAAATGCAGTTATAACAATACGAAAACGAAACAGCCTGTTAATAGCCTTGTCAGGGAAGGCGAGACCCTTCGTTTTGTATTGCGCACGCCATTTATACGTGATTAGCACACCTGAGTCTTGAACACAGAAAAGACGCTAGGGTGGAGGTCGGTATGAAAGGGTTCCCGCAATTCAAGAACCTGGTGGAAATGACGGTTGAACGGGCCGTGCTGTCGGGTGATCGGGAGATGTCGGTATTTCTTGGTGACGATGGCAGTCGCGAGGGTACGCTCACGTTTGCGGGTCTGGATCTGGCTGCGCGCAATATTGCGGCAAACCTTACCGCCAGAGGGCTGGCACACAAGAATCTCATGTTGCTTTACACGCCAGGGCTTGAATATATCAAGGCCTTTTTCGGCTGCCTGTACGCAGGCTGCGTGCCGGTGCCGGCTTATCCGCCGATGGGTGCGCGCGACATCGATCGCCTGAAACGCGTGGTGCTCGATTGCGATGCCGCCGCCATTCTGTCGTCCAGCATGCTGCTGCCCATGATTGAAGCCTGGGTGTCGAATCCCACCAACGGCCTGAATATCCAGTGCGTGCCCACTGATATTGCCGCCCATGAAAATTCGGCTGGTTTCACGCCGGTCAGTGTCGATCCTGATGCGGTGGCCTTTCTGCAATATACCTCCGGTTCCACCGGCCATCCCAAGGGTGTGATGGTGAGTCACCGCAACCTGCTGGAGAATTTCCAGCAGATCATCTGGACCTTTGCACACTCCACCAATATTGATGAAATCGCGCTGCAGTACAGCACCGTGATCTGGCTGCCGCCATTCCATGACATGGGTCTTATCGGGGGTGTGCTGACGCCGGTGTATGCGGGCGCCCGCGTGACGCTGATGTCGCCACTGACTTTTCTGAAAAATCCGTTCGTGTGGCTGAAGGCGATTACCGATCAGCAGGCGCGGGTGTCCGGCGGCCCGAATTTTTCCTACCAGTATTGTGTGCGCAAGGTGAGCGACGACCAATTGGCGCAGTTGAATCTGTCGAGCTGGCAGGTGGCGTTCAACGGTGCCGAACCGATCCAGCTGGATTCGCTGCTGGCGTTTGCCGAACGTTTTGGTGCAGTCGGTTTTGATGCGCGTGCGTTTCTGCCCTGTTACGGTCTGGCGGAAGCGACGCTGTTTGTGGCGGGTTCGCCGGCGCAGCGTGGCGCCCGTGTCATTCACGCCGATCTCAATCAGCTGGCGGCTGGCGAACTGCAGCCGGAGCAGCCGCAGCATTCCGATGGCACCACGCCTCTGGTCAGTTCCGGTGTGATTGCGGTGGATACAGATGTGCGTATTGTTGATCCCAATACACAGCTGGAATGCCGTGATGGACGGGTTGGCGAGATCTGGGTGAACAGCCCGGCAGTGGCCCAGGGCTACTGGAACAAGCCGAGTTTTTCCGACAGCGTGTTTCGTGCCCGCATCCAGAACGATGCCAGCGGCAAGACCTTCATGCGTACCGGCGATCTGGGTTTCCTGTGGGATAACGAACTGTTCGTCACTGGCCGTATCAAGGAAATGATCATCGTGGCAGGGCGCAACCATTATCCGCAGGATATCGAGTTTTCGCTGCAGTCAGCCAATCCGCTGTTCCGCAAGGGCTGTGGTGCTGCCTTCGCGGTGCTGGATCATGGCAAGGAGCAGCTGGTGGTGATGCAGGAAGTGAGCGGGAACGGTCTGCAGCCGCAGGATCTGCAACAGCTGGCCCTGCAGGGTGCCCGCGCCATAGCCACCCGCCACGGTATTTCGCCCAGGGCGCTGCTGTTTATCCAGCCCGGCACTTTGCCCAAGACCTCCAGCGGCAAGATCCAGCGCACGGAAGCCAAAAAGATTTACGAATCCGGCCAGTGCACCACGCTCTACAGCTGGGAAAATTCCGCGCAGGCAGTGATGCCGCGTGAAAGCCGCGAGCAGGCGCAGCGCCCGTTCACGGACTGGCAGTCGGAACTTTATGTGCAGATGCAGACCTGGGTGAGCGACAAGCTGAATGTCGATGCGCATCATGTCGATCTGGATGTCACGTTTTCCGAACTGGGAGTGGATTCCATCGAGGCCATCGATCTGGTGGATCGCCTGCAAGACACTATCCAGCGCACGATTCCGGCAACGGAACTATTGCGCTATCCCACCGTCAAGGCATTGATCGAGCATTTCGCATCGGAACTGACCGAGCGTGATGTGCGCAGCAATGACGAAAACAATAACAGAATAACGACGTTGTCAGATCGCAAGGAAAGCCGTAGTCGAAGTACGGCCTGAATCGTCGCGTCGAAAAAAATAACGGCACCACAATAAATAACTAATTTAATCGAGCTTGAATGACTCACGGGGTTCCCATGTCCAGCGAAAAGCCTACAGACAACAAAAACACTGGCAACGATACTGCCGCACTGCTGAAGAAAGCGTTGCAGGAATTGAAGAAATCGAAGGATTCGGTGCAGCGGCTGGAAAAGGAAAAGCACGAACCCATCGCCGTCATCGGCATGGGTTGCCGCTTGCCCGGCGGCGTCACCAGCCCCGATAAATTGTGGTCGCTGCTGGAAAACGGCGTTGATGCGATCACCGACATGGTGGATCAGCGCTGGAGTTCGGATCAGATTTACGATCCCAATCCGGAGGCGGTCGGCAAGCTTTACACCAAGGCCAACGGTCTGGTGGAGGATGTCGATTTATTTGATGCGGAGTTCTTCGGCATTGCACCGGTGGAAGCCCGCCTGATGGAACCGCAACAGCGTTTCCTGCTGGAAACCACCTGGGATGCGCTGGAGCATGCGGCCATTGCGCCGGACTCGCTGATGGGTTCGAAGACCGGTGTTTACATCGGTATCTGCCACATGGGCTATTCGCACATGCAGGCGAAATATTGCGGCCCTGAAGACATTTCCCCGTATGACGGCACTGGCAACGCGCACTCGGTGGCGTCGGGTCGCATCAGCTATCTGCTGGGTCTGCAGGGTCCGAGCATTTCGGTGGATACCGCCTGTTCATCGTCGCTGGTGGCCATTCATCTGGCGGTGCAGAGTTTGCGGAAAGGTGAATCTGATCTGGCGTTGGCGGGCGGTGTGAACCTGATTCTGGAACCGACCACGTCGATGATTTTTGCCCGAGCCGGCATGCTGTCGCCGGAAGGGCGCTGTAAAACCTTTGACGCCGATGCCAACGGTTATGTGCGTGGTGAAGGTTGCGGCGTTGTTGTGTTGAAACGTCTGAGCGACGCGCTGCGCGATGGCGACAACGTGCTGGCCGTGGTGCGCGGTTCCGCCGTGAACCAGGATGGCAAGAGCCAGGGCATTACGGCGCCGAACGAACTGGCGCAGGAAAAAGTGTTGCGCGCCGCGCTGGAAGATGCGCGTCTGCAGCCGAACGACGTTACCTATGTGGAAGCACATGGCACCGGCACCTCGCTGGGCGATCCGATCGAACTGGCGGCGCTGAATAGCGTTTATGGCAAAACGAAAGACGGCAAGCAGCGCGACAGCAAGCTGGTGGTGGGTTCCATCAAGACCAATATGGGGCACCTGGAGGCGGCCGCCGGCATCGCCGGTTTCATCAAGCTGGTGCTGTCGCTGAAACACCAGACCATTCCCAAGCATCTGCATTTCAGGAAGCCCAATCCCTATATCGACTGGTCCACCATTGCTATCGATGTGCCGACCGAGCAGCGCCAGTGGAACGCACCGAGCCGCATCGGTGGTCTGAGTTCGTTTGGTTTCAGTGGCACCAACTGTCACATTCTGGTGGAGCAGGCGCCCAATGTGGTGAACGTGGGTGCCGAGGAACAGCCGCAAGCCGTATTCGCACCCAAACTGCTGACCATTTCCGCCAAAACCAAAGACGCACTGCAGGCGTATCTGGACAATTACGCCCAGGCGCTGAAACTGCCTGCGCTGCAGGGTTTCCGCTGGGACGACGTGTGCTACACCGCTGCCACCGGTCGTCACCATTTCCGCAACCGTGCCAGCATTCTGGCTTCCTCCGCCACGGAAGCAGCGGAAAAAATTTCCGCGCTGCTGACCCAGGGTTCCGCTGAAGGCGTGACCGTAACCGACGTGGGCACCGCACCGCCGAAACTGGCGTTCATGTTCACCGGTCAGGGCGCGCAGTTCGCCGGCATGGGCAAGGATCTGTACGAACGCTTCCCGGTATTCCGCGCTGCGCTGGACCAGGTTGCGCAGCTGATGGGCAAGTATCTGGATCAGCCGCTGCTGTCGATCATGTGGGGCGACAACAGCAAGCTGCTGGATGAAACCCAATACACCCAGCCGGCGATTTTCGCGCTGCAATACGCGCTGACCCAGCTGTGGAGTTCGCTGGGAGTGCAGGCGTCCTGTGTCACCGGCCACAGTATCGGTGAATACGCGGCGGCGGTTTACGCGGGTGTGATGTCGCTGGAAGATGCGGTGCACCTGATCTGCGCCCGCGGCAAATTGATGGCGACGCTGTGCGAGAAAGGCTCGATGGCGGCCGTGTTTGCCAGCGCGGAAGAAACCCGCAATGTGATCGAAACCATCGACAGCGTGATTGATGTCGCGGCGGTGAACGGCCCGCGCAACTGCGTTATCTCCGGTGAGAAGCACGCGGTGGAACAGGCAGTCGCCTTGCTGACCGATCACAGGATCAAGGCGCGTGCGCTCACCGTTTCCCACGCCTTCCACTCGCCGATGATGCAGCCCATGCTGGATGCGTTTAATCGCGAAGTGGGCTCGGTGGCACTGAAAGCCCCGCGCATCCGTTTCATTTCCAGCAAGACCGGCAAGACTGCAACCCAGGATGTGAAGCGTCCTGAATACTGGGTTGAGCACGTGCGTGATGCGGTGCTGTTCCTGGACGCGGCGAAGGAAGTCGGCGCGCAGAAAATCAATGCGTGTCTGGAAATCGGCCCCGGCGCGAATCTGGTGAAACTGGCGCCGCAGTGCATTGAATCCACCCAGCCCATCACGTATCTGCACAGCGTGGACCGCGAAGCCAATGAAGCGGATCATCTGACTGCTGTGGTAGCCGGCCTGCACAATGTGGGCGCTGCAATCCAGTGGAAGAATCTGTTCATCGGTGGCAAGCACACCCGCGTCGATCTGCCGACCTATCCGTTCCAGAAGCAGAGCTACTGGGTGGAAGAAATCCGCATCGGCAATTACAGCAAGCAGTCGGGCATGTCGTTCGCCCGCATGCTGTACAGCACGGACTGGAAGGAAACCGCGCTGGCCGGTGAAGCGAAAGTTAACTATGACGATCTGGTGGTGATCGGCAACAAACCTGCCTGGCTGTCCGCGCTGCAGGCGCAGCACGCCAATGTGCTGGTGCTGGATGCCAACAGCACTGCGGAAGCAATCAAGAGCGCTGTGGCGCCGCTGCAGGAAAAAGCCAAGGCTGCCGGCAAAGTGCTGCCGGTGCTGCTGACGGCGCCGGTTATGCCGACTGACAGCAACGCGCTGGTGGATACCGTCAATGCCGCCATCAAACCGGTGCTGGCTTCTGCCCGTGCGCTGGTGGCGGGCAGCGATTCCAGCAATCCGGTGCGTCTGTGGTGCGTGAGTGAAAGCGCTTACGGTTCTGAGAACATCAACCTCGCCGCGTATCCGCAACTGGGCTTTGCCAAAGGCATGGCGCTGGAAGCCGGCGAACTCTGGGGCGGCATTCTGGATGTAAGCGGCAGTGCGGAAGAACAGTCCGCAGCCATCATTGCCGAGCTGAACGGCCAGACACCGGAAGATGCAGTGAAATACGCCGGTGCGGTGCGTTCGGTGCTGCGTCTGCAATCGGATCGCCCGACTCAAACTACGCTGTCCAACCTGAACGACAAGGCCACCTATCTGGTCACCGGCGGTCTGGGCGGTTTGGGTCTGTACGTTGCCGAAGCGCTGGCGCTATCCGGCGCCAAGCATCTGGTGCTGATGAGCCGGCGTGGCGATCTGGCATCGCTGCAGGGAGAACGTCGCGAGCAGATCGAAAAACTGCAGCAGAAAGGTGTGCAGATTCGCGTCGCCAATGTGGATGTGGCGGACCGCAATGCAGTGGCCGGCCTGATCGAGGAACTGGCCCACGGTGAATTCCCGCTGAAAGGTATTGTGCACGGCGCCGGTGTGAACGATGTGGTGCTGGCGCATGAAATGCAGCCGGAGCAGTGGCTCAACGTCACCCAGTCGAAAGTGCAGGGTGGCTGGAACCTGCATCAGGCATCGCTGAACGTTGAACTGGATTTCTTCGTGGTGTTCTCGTCCATCGCCTCTGTGTGGGGTTCCGGTGGCATGGCGCATTACGCGGCGGCCAACCATTTCCTCGACGGTCTGGTGGATTACCGTTTGGCGCAAGGCCTGCCGGCGGCTGCGTTCAACTGGGGTCCCTGGGGTGGTGCGGGCATGGCGGTGGGCGAAGCGGCGGAAGAAGCCGAGCGTCGCGGTCTGCGTCCGTTCGATCCGCAATCCGGTATTGAGTTGCTGAGCAAGTCCTGGCTGCTGGGTAAATCAGGAGCCGGTAAGGCCCATCAGGTGATGGTGGATGTAACCTGGGACCGTTTCCGCGAAATTCTGGAAATGCGCCGTCCGCACCCGCTGTTCGGTGCGCTGGGCCGTTCGCTGTCCACGGCGTCCGGTGTCACCGGCGAGAAATCCGCGTTCTTCAAATCCCTTTACCCGCTGGAACAGACCGAGCGCGCCACGCAAATCGTCGGTTACCTGCAAGGCATGCTGGCACGGGTAGTCGGCAAGGCGGAAGGTGAAACGGTTGATCCGGAAATGCCGCTGATGGATCTGGGTATCGATTCCATCATGGCGCTGGAAATCAAGAAGCAGCTGGAAGCCGACACCGGTCAGGCCATGCGCGCCACTTTGATTTTCGACTATCCCACCATCAATAAAATTGCCGATCACTTCAGCGTGGCGCTGTACGGCGAAGCGGAAGGCGCGGAGGCTGTTGCCACTGGCGGTGCATTCCACGGTGAGTCCATTGCCATCGTCGGTATCGGTTGCAAGATGCCGATGGCGCCCAACGGCCCCGGCGATTTCTGGAAGCTGCTGGTGAACGGGGAGTGCGGTATCAACGACGCACCCAGTCAGCGCTGGGATCTGGATCGTTACCTGGATAAAGATGAAAACGCGCCGGGCAAAACCTACACGCTGTCGGCGGGTCTGGTAGATGACATCGAATCCTTCGACGGCAAGATGTTCGGCATCGCGCCGCGCGAACTGGAAAGCATGGAGCCGCAGCAGCGTCTGGTGCTGGAACATGCCTGGACCGCGCTGGAAAATGCCGGTTATTCCCCGGCCGCGATGAACGGCACCCGCACCGGCGTGTTCGTCGGTGTTGGCGCCAACGAATACATCCGCGCCTGCGCCACCGGTGCCCGTGAAGAAGACATCATGTTCATCCCCACCGGCAACGCGCTCAACGTGATTGCCGGCCGCGTGGCCTTCAACCTGGGTCTGCAAGGCCCCTGCATCACCATCGACACTGCCTGCTCGTCCTCGGCGGTTGCCACTCATCTGGCGTGCCAGAGCCTGCGCAACGGCGAATGTGAAATGGCGCTGGCGGGCGGTGTGAATGCGATGGTGATGCCGGAAACGTTTGTCGCGTTGTCGAAAGCGCACATGCTGTCGAAGGAAGGCCGCTGCAAAACCTTCGACGAAAGCGCCGATGGTTACGTGCGTGGCGAGGGCGTGGGCGTGCTGGTATTGAAGCGCCTGTCCGATGCCGAGCGCGATGGCGACAACATTATTGCCGTGATCAAGGGCTCCGCCATCAACCAGGACGGTCGCAGCAGCAGCCTGACTGCGCCGAATGGTCCGCAGCAGCAGGCCGTGATTCGCGCGGCGCTGGCCAATGCCGGCCTGAAGGCCGAAGACGTGGACTGGGTGGAACCCCACGGCACTGCCACTCCGGTGGGCGTTCCGTTGGATGTGCTGTCGCTGTAACC
>CAZBII010000118.1:0-14404 GCA_964491665.1 uncultured Moraxellaceae bacterium | reverse complement strand
CCCCTGTTACTCCCCCCGATTTCACTTCGCGACTCATCCGGATCAGTTCCGGACTCATCCGTTTCACTTCCCGACTCATCCGTTTCAGTCCGGAACTCATCCGGATCACTTCCCGACTCATCCATTTCACTTCGGAACTGATCCGATTGACTGTTTTAGTCATTCGTTTGATCAAATCAGTCAATCCGATGAGTCCGGAACTGATCCGATTGACTAAATTACTCATCCGGTTGACTGGAAAAGTGTTCCGGAACCGGAATGCGGGTGGGACGGGCAGACAGGCTGTCGAGAAATGCCAGCAGGGCATCCACTTCATCCCGGGACAGCTCAAGGGGTTTCATCAGGGGGGACAGTTGCGGGTATTCGGGGTCGACCGGCTGGTTCGGTTTGGGTTGCGGCTGAAAGCTGCCACGGTTGTAGAAGTTGAGAATGCCGCGCAGGTTAACCATCAGGCCGTTGTGCATCCAGGGCCCTGTCAGGGTGACATCCCGCAGGCCCGGGGTTTTGAAGGCGCCCTTGTCTTCACGCTGGCCGGTCAGAACGAACCGGCCCAAGTCCTGGTATTTGCGGCCGTAGTAATGCATGCCGATGTTGTGGAACTGCTGGTCGCTGAGCTGGCTGCCGTGGTGGCAGTTCAGGCAGCGGGCCTTGGTGCGAAACAGATGCAGGCCCTGCAGCTGGGTGTCGGTGAGGCTCTGGTACTGGCCCTGCAGAAAGCGGTCCAGGCCGCTGGGGCGGCTGCGCAGGGTGGAGACAAATGCGGCCAGCGCGTCGGTTACCTGGTTGATCTGGATTGGGTCGGCGCCAAAGGCGGCGCGGAAGGCTTGCCGGTAGCCCGGTACCTGCCGCAAGCGTTCCACCACCACAGCGGGATCGGCATTCATTTCGGTTGCGGAGGTCATGGCTTCCAGTGCCTGCACCTGTAGCGTGGGTGCCCGGCCATCCCAGAAAAAATGCGGCTGCAGTCCGGCATTCAGCAGGGTGGGCGAGTTGCGGCGACCTTCGGCGCGGTTGTGGCCGAAGGCGTGACGGCGGCCGTCGGTCCACGCGAGGTCGGGATCGTGACAGTGCGCGCAGGGAATCTGGCCCGAGCCGGACAGGCGCGGATCAAAGAACAGGTGCCAGCCCAGCCGCACCTTGTCGGCGGACTGCGCAGGCGGTGGCGGCAGCAGGGCCAGTTCCTGCCAGCGCACGCCGGCGTCAATCTGCGGTGCGGGCCAGCAGGCGCCCGGCTGGCTGTAGGCGGCGCGCAGGGTCTGCGGTGTAACGGGCGTTTCAAGGGGCCGGCATTCCGCTGCCGCCGTCAGTCCGGGCAGGCATACCAGCAACACTCCCCACCAGAACCGGGCGATGGCATTACAGTTCATAGCTCATGCCCAGCCAGAGATTGCGGCCCACTTCCACGCCAGACTCGCCGGGATCAAGGGTGTAGGTGCGCGCGTTGGTGATGTTGTTGATATCCAGAAACAGCCCCAGCTTGTGCTGGCGCCAGACGTCGAGATCCCACTGCAGGCGCAGGTCGGTCAACAGGGTGGCGTGCAGTTCCGCATCGGCGTAGATCGGCAGTTCGTAGACGTTGCCACTGCCATCCACCATCTGCGCGTTTGCCTTGGTATCAATGATGTTGTCGTACTGATCGCGCCATTGCGAGGTGAGGCTGGCCACGAAGCCCCGGAACGGTTCCACCGACACGTACACGTTGGCCATCAGCGGGCGACCGTAATTCTGCCGCAGGATATCGAGTTTGCCCTGGTGTACGGGCTCGCCCCGGTACCACACATATTCGCTGGTATAGGCGGCGTCGAGGCTGTCGGTGTAATCCTCGTTCGATACTTCGCTCTGCGACCAGGTGATGTTGAAGCCGGCATTGCCCACCTGCCAGCGACGATCCCAGGACAGGCTGACGCTGCGATAGGCGCTGGTGCCTTCATTATTGAAGGTGGCCACGCGGAAGCCATCGGCACCCACGTCGGATTGCGAGGTGGAAATCTGGTCCTTGTTGTCCCGCTGCAGGTAACGCAGTGCCGCCACGCCGCCCAGCAATCGCTGCTTCAGCGCGGTTGTCCATTCGTCGCTGTAGGGTGTGTCCAGGTCGCTGCCGGCATAGCGCAGGTTGCCGGCGTCGGCGTCCAGCGTCCAGTCGGTGACGATGTTCTGGAAGCTGGTGCGGTATTCGCTGTAGTAGGGTTTGCGGGCCTCGCGCAATTTATAGGTCAGCAGGGCCGAACCGTAGTAGCGGTTGGAACCCGCCGACAGATAGGTCTGCTGGGTGCCGAACAGATCCAGTTCCGCCATGCTGCGCCAGGCCAGGTCGTGCTGGTGCGTGTAGCTGTTGAAATCATGGCGCAGTCCCAACCGTGTCTGCAGGCGCGTGTTCACGTCAACGGTGGCCTCGGCAAAATTGCCCCATTCCAGCAGATCCACCGTGACGTCGTCCGCCTGATACACGCTGCGCGCACTGAAAAACTGTTCGTTGTCGACGCAGTCCTGACGATAGCCACGGCACTGAATATCAGGGTTCACCACCGCCCACTGGTAGTTGTACTGGGTGTGCGGACGCTCGAATCCCAGAGTGGAATGAATGAGATCGGTGCCGTAATTGAAGCGCACCGGCATGGTTTGCCAGTGCCATTCGGCGGTGTTCATTTCAGCGCGCAGGTTGATGCCGGTCTGCGTTTTGTCCAGATCGCCGAAGCCGCCCTCGCGGCTGTATTCCGATTCGCCATCGATGCCCCACGGCCGGCTGCGGGTGATCGCCCAGTTATAGAATCCGCTGGGTGCCTGGCGGCTATTGTCGGTGCGGCTGATGCCCAGGTTGACGCTGCCTTCGTCGCCGTCGGCAAAGTGATGTCCCAGTTCTGCGGTCAGCGCCACTCCGCCACCATTGGCCTGGTACCGGCTGTTGCGTGCATCCTCGATCAGCAGGTCGCTCTGGTAAGGCGTGGCCTTGAGTGCCAGATCATAGTGGGTGTCGCCGGCAGGTTGGCCGCTGTAGCGGACGGATGCGGTATGGGAGGTCTGCGTGACCTGCTCGGTACGGCCCAGTGACAGCGTGGGCGTTTCCGATTCATTGGCCGAGACAAAGGCCACGACGCCGTCATCACCCAGCGGACGCGAGTGCAGTGCCAACAGCGCGGTGCGGGAAAAGCGCGGCGCTTCGACGGTGTCCGGTAGCGGGTCGTCATCGTTGACTGGCTGGATAATGTGGTAATCCACCCAGTCGCTGTCGGTGGTGCGCCAGTTGAAACGGGTGACGGGTTTCTTGCCGGCACGACGGGTGGTCATGTCGACCACGCCACCGTTGAACCGACCGTAACGGGCCGGCACGTTGCTGGAATGCACGGTGATGCTGTCGATCAATTCGGGATCAATGAACAGGCCCTGCTCGTGTCCGGCCACATCCTCCGACAGGGTCTGGCTGCGCTGCGAAGGATCAAGCCGGTTGTCGATCGACAACCCATCCAGATTGAAATTGTTTTCCCAGGTTTTGCCACCGGCGATCGACATCGATTCGGGCCGCAGATCGTACAGGCGATCCGTTGCCAGCCGGTCTTCTCCCAGCTGGATATCCGGTAGCAGTTCCAGCACGCGCGTGGCATCGCCGCCGGTGGCGCCATAGGCATCCAGATGCGAGCGGTCCAGCTCATAACCCTGGCCTTCATTAAGCGGAACCGCGCTTTCCGCCGTGCCGGTCACCACGACGGGTTCCAGCACTTCGGCGGCTGTTGCGGTGCTGCTGTTCTGCGTGTCGCCGGCTGCCAGGGCCGGCAACGCCCCGCCTGCCAGCAGCAGGCTGAAGCCAAGGTGCAACACACCCTGGCGACCGTCATGTGATCGGAACATGCGGCATCATCCCTCGCAAAGCGGCGAGGCATAAAACGGCGTGAGGTCGCTGCTGTCCAGGCAGCCATCGCCGTCGATGTCGTCATCCTGTATCAGTCGGTTGATGGCAGCTGCTCCTGCAGGCACCGGACTGAGGAAGTCGGGCAGGCCATCGCCATCCAGATCCTGCGACGCAAAGGGCGATCCGGGGAAGGCAGTGAATCCGGCCTGCAGCGATGCGATGGCGCCGCGAATGGTATTGCGGGTCGCGGTGGTCAGCTCTGCCAGATCGGCAATCGCACGGGCTTCGTCGTAGGCACGCGCACCGGCCAGTATCGCCGCCTGATTGGTGTATTGCGTGGAGCGGGTGGCAGCGGCAGCCAGTGCTTCAATGCGGGTGCGGTTATCAGCCACGATTTCCACCGCATGCTGATTCAGCCAGCCCAGCACTGCCTGCTGCCCGGCATCCGGCAACGCGCCGGTAGCAACGATGCGCGCCCGCAGCAGATCACGCACAGTGGTATGGGCCGTGGCCACCGTGTTTGCACTATTGATCTGGGTGTTCTGCAGTGTGGCGGTATTGCTGGCCAGTTCCGCCACGGCAGCACGGGCCAGGATCAGAGCCTGCTGGCTGCGGGACGCCGCGCCGCCCAGCGCCGCAATGCGGCTGGCAGCCAGACTGGACGTTATGCGCGAGGCTGGATCGGTGATCGACACTGACTGGATCGCGTCGGCAATAGTGACCAGCAGCGCATCGGCATCGGCCAGTTGCGCCACCAGTCCATCATCCACCAGATAGGTCAGGCCCGTGGTCTTGTTCTGTGGCGTGGTCCAGGCATAGCCATTGACCATTTTGTTGTAGCACCAGTCAAAGGCAGCGCGGGCATCATCCGGATAGCCGTAGTAGACGTAGCCGTTGACCACCTTCGCGCACCCTGCCCGTCCCATATAGGACATGTTGGTTGTGGTGGTAATGAAGGTCTGCTCCCAGAGTTCGCTCTGCACCAGATCGCGAAAACGGTCGAGCATGATTTTTCCATAGGTGCGGTAAGCATCCCCCTGACGGAACAGCAGTGTGGCCCAGCCTTCGTTGCGCACCGATTTGGAGACGATTGTCCAGGTCATGGCATTGGCCTGGTCTGCCAGGGTATTGGGATAGTGCGCCAGCAGTTCGGCGGTCACGGTGTCGAAGTCCGCGCCCTCCTGCAATGCCTTGAGTGCCGCGTAACGACGGATTTCCAGCAGCGCGCCCTGCTTGCCGGATTCGCTCAATGTGGAAATGGCATTGGCGCGCGCCAGGTATTCATCGATGCGGCCGGACGCTCCGAACAGGTAAGCAACGTAGCTGATGTAGGGATCGGATGAATAGTTGTCCATGGCCAGCAGCTGGTTGATGACAGGCCAGGGGTCCTGACCCAGCAGGTCGTAATACGTGGCAAGACTGGTGTACGCCAGTGCCTTCAGTTTGTAGTGACGACCATTGACTGCGCTGCTGTCGGTTGTGGTCTGGTAGCCGGTGTTGTCCACAAACTGGTGATACAGCGTGACCATAGCCAGTGCTTCCTGCAGCGTTGCGTCGCCGGTCTGGAATTCCGTCACGGATGCAGACGCCATGCTTCCCACTGCGGTCAGTACCCGTCCATATGCCGTGGTATAGGCCGCTTCAGGTCCTCCCTGCGCGTCGATGAAGGTCTGGATCGGCACCAGCAGATCGCGGGCAATCGCGGTGAATCCGAAGCGGTTGGCGCTTTTCGACAAGGAGGTAATTTCGGTTGCGTCATCCGCCGTCAGCACGCCGTTTTCGCGGGTGCCCACATGACGCAGCAACTGGTCACGGGCTTCGACAAAGAAGCCCTCCGCGTCTTCCAGACGGCCGGCTTCCGCCAGCGCCACCGCAATCAGACGGGCGGCCTTCGAGCGCTGGATGGCCTGAAAAATACGGGTGCGCAGGGTTGATCGGGCCTCATCCAGCAAGCCGACCGCAGCCTGGGCGCCGGCAATATCGGTGAAAACAGGGTCTGCCACCAGATCATCCATCACGCCGTCGAGCTGGCGCTCGGCCTGATAGAAAGGCGACAGCGAGGAGCTGTAGAAATAGGCCAGTCGCTTCTGGCTGTCGGCGCCGACTTCCGCAACAGACAGCAAAGGCTGGGCAGGATCAATAACCGTGCCCTGGATCAGCGCGCTAATCTGCGTGTCGGCAGACAGCGTGTCAGGCAACACCAGTTCCGCGCTACCGGCCAGCACGGCCGGATCGATGGCATAGACGCGCAGGACGTAACGCAGCAGGTTGGCAATGGCGACGCTGTCAGGCGCCATGCCCTGTCCACCCGCCGCGGTCAGCAATGTGTCGGCCAGTGCCTGGATGTTGTCAGCGCCGGTGTCGTTCACGGCAAGAGCGAGCTGCTGCTCGACGAAGCGGCGAATGGCAGACGCCAGTCCCTGCTGATTGATGAGTGCAACCACACCGGCGGCGCTGCCCGGCATGCCCACAGTCAGCACGTCATCCACGGCCAGCAGCAGATCCTGCACGTTTTCAAGACGGGGCGGCGTCAGGCTGGAAGTCGCATCCTGTGACAGGGCGGTGATGGCAACGGCAAGATCACCCCCGGCTGCGTCCAGCGCATCCGCCAGGTTGCCAAACGGGTCTTCTTCACTGCGCAATGCAAGCGCCACGCTGCTCAGCCTGATCGCCAGCAACTGCGACTGCGCGTCAGCCGTGGGATTCTCCAGCCACCGGCCGGCCGGCAGCCCCAGTTCGTCTGCCAGTTCCGCTGCCGCCGCCGCTGCGCTCAATCCGCGCTGCTCCATGCGCGCCACCACGAGCGACGACAGGGGCGATACAACGATTCCACCGGTGCCCGCAGTGACCGGCGCTTGCAGGGTCAGTCCTGCGAACGGATATCCGGTCTGGCTGTCCAGACCACCCCGCGCAATCACCCGACCACCGCTGGGTGACTGGCTCGCGTCGTAGGTGAAGCTGAAACGGCCGGCATCGTCGCTGCGCACCGCAGTCGCCAGCGCCACACCCTCGGCATTACGCAGCTCCACGCTGGCACCGACAATCTCCGGATCAACCACCAGACCGGTCAGGGAAAGGGTGCTGGAGCCGGATTCGCCGCCACCACTGCTACCACCTCCCCCGCCACACCCGGCCAACAACAAAACAATCAGAAGCGATAGCAGTAGTGAAAAGCGAGAAGTCATACAGATCCCCAGGATGAGAAAAAACATCAAACGCAACACGTTCTCAAATGCTATTTATTCTCATCTGATTATACAAGTTCTTTTTTTGATCAATCATTTGCTCCGACGAATGCTCGTTTTAGCTTTCAGACAGTTCGTTTATTTTCGTATTTTTAACAAAACGATCATTTGTGAACCTATCCGAAAGCAGCTACACTGAAATGGACTGTTACAAATTGCCGTCGGGATTCCCTTCATGCAGCAGGACATTCACTCCCAGATCAGCCCTTCCTTCAGCAACTCTGCTGAAAATTCAACTATTTACGATTTATTCATTGTCGGTGGCGGCATCAACGGCACCGGCATTGCGGCGGATGCCGTCGGGCGCGGGCTGTCGGTGTTCCTCTGCGAACAGGGCGATCTGGCCAGTGCCACGTCGTCCGCCAGCAGCAAGCTGATTCACGGCGGGCTGCGCTATCTGGAACATTACGAGTTCCGTCTGGTGCGCGAAGCGCTGGCCGAGCGCGAGGTGCTGCTGGCCAATGCCCCCCATCTGATCAAACCCCTGCGGTTCATCCTGCCGCACCGTCCGCATCTGCGCCCGGCCTGGATGATCCGCACCGGCCTGTTCCTGTATGACCACCTGAGCCAGCGCAACCAGCTGGCCGGCTCGCAGGGCCTGAAACTGGATGCCGCCGATCCCCGCAATCCGCTCAACGCTTCCATCGAACAGGGCTTTGAATATTCCGATTGCCGCGTGGATGACGCGCGGCTGGTGGTGGCCAATGCGCTGGCGGCCCGCTTTCCGGTCAATCCGCAAAATTCTGAGATCAAGCCGCACGGCGCGCAGATTCAGGTGCGCACCCGCTGCATGGCGGCGGTGCGCGAAAACGGGCTGTGGCAGATCACGCTGGAGGATCTGCTCACCGGGCGCATTTATCAGTGCACCGCGCGGGCGCTGGTGAATGCCGCCGGTCCCTGGGCACAGCGTTTCATCGAACAGAATCTGCAGGCGGTGTCGCCGCGCCGCATCAAGCTGATCAAGGGCAGCCATTTTGTGACGCGCAAGCTGTACGACGGCGAGCAGGCGTACATTCTGCAGAATGAAGATCAGCGCATTGTGTTTGTGATTCCCTACCAGAATGATTTCACGCTGGTAGGCACCACTGACAAGGCGTATGCAGGCGATCCGTCGCAGGTGGCGATGGATGCCGAGGAAGAACAGTATCTGCTGAAGATTGTGAACCAGCATTTCAAGCAGCAGATCGGCAGCGACGATATTCTGTGGCGCTATTCCGGCGTGCGTCCGCTGTGCGACGACGAGTCCGACTCCCCTTCCGCCATGACCCGCGATTACACGCTGGAAACGCAGGCCGATGAAAACAATCAGGCGCCGCTGCTGAGTGTGTTCGGCGGCAAGATCACCACCTATCGCAAGCTGGCGGAAAGCGCGCTGCAGGCGCTGGCGCCGTATTTTCCGCAGATGGGCAAGCCCTGGAACCAGCACGCGCCGCTGCCCGGTGGCGATATCGACTGCGCTACTTTTTCACAATGGCTGGCCACGCTGCGTCCGCATCTGGCGTGGTTGCCGCAGCCGCTGCTGGAGCGTCTGGCCAATGCCTATGGCACGCGCATGCAGTTGTTGCTGGAGTCATGCAGCAGCCTGAAGGATCTGGGCGAGCATTTCGGTGCCGGCCTGTATCAGCGCGAAGTGGAGTTTCTGGTGCGGGAAGAATGGGCGCGCAGTGCCGACGATATTCTGTGGCGGCGCAGCAAGCTGGGTCTGCATTTCAGTGCGGAACAGCGCGCGCGGCTGGAAGGTTTTGTGCAGGCATTGCTGGCCATGCCCGCCAGCACCGTTTCCCGTGCGCCCGGCACTGCGGCACAGGAATCGCTGCTGCGCGCCGGCTGATATTCACCGTTCTGTTTTTGCATCCTCACTACACAGCTCCGGTAGTGTGAGCGCCGGGATTCCTCCCCCGAATCCCGGTCTTTTTTCCCGCCCGCGTTTCCCTGTTACACTGCACGGCATCCCCTGTTGCAACCGGAATCCCTGCATGGCCCGCATCGAAATCAAGCATCTGCGCACCCTGGTCGCCCTGCGCGACACCGGCAGTCTGGTGGAAGCCGCGCAACGGGTGCATCTCACGCAATCGGCGCTGTCGCATCAGCTGAAAGAACTGGAAGACCGGCTGGGCCAGCCGGTAGTGATCCGCAAATCCAAACCCATCAAATTCACCGACAGCGGCGAGCGTCTGCTGCAACTGGCCGAGCGCATCCTGCCCGCCATCGACCAGACCGAACAGGACATTCTGCGCCTGGCCGCCGGCAAGCACGGGCGCCTGCACATTGCGATTGAATGCCACAGCTGTTTCGAATGGCTGATGCCCACCATCGATGAATTCCGCGAGGACTGGCCGGATGTGGAAATCGATCTGATCAGCGGTTTCAATTTCGAACCGCTGCCGGCACTGACCCGTTCCGAACTGGATCTGGTGATCACCTCCGATCCGCAGCCGCTGGCCGGCATCCGCTACATTCCCCTGTTTGAATACGAAGCCCAGCTGTGTGTGGGACGCAATCATGCGCTGGCGAAAAAGGCGCTGATCGAGCCGCAGGATTTTGCCAGCGAGACGCTGATTACCTATCCGGTGGAGAGCAGCCGGCTCGACGTGTTCAAGTATTTCCTGCAACCGGCCGGCGTGACGCCCGCCGCCACGCGCACAGCGGAACTGACGCTGATGATCATTCAATTGGTGGCGTCCGGACGCGGCGTGTGCGTGTTGCCGAACTGGGCGATTACCGATTATCTGGCAAAGGGCTATGTGGTGGCGCGCTCACTGGGCGACGATGGCGTGTGGGCGAAACTCTATGCCGCCGTGCGCGAGGAAAATGCCGCGCAACCGTACATGGAGCAGTTCATTCACACCGCGCGGGAAGTCAGTCAGAAAACGTTGAAGGGGATTTTGCAGGTGGAGTGGGCGGAAAATTGACCCGGTAGCGTTCATAAATCTGTGTCATTTCCCTAAAATCAATCCCAAAAGGGCAAATTCTTATGAACACTCCCAGTGACTTGAAAACTCAATCTATGCAAAGACGGTTAATCGTTCAAATGAATCATCCTGGCAGTTGTATATGGCAAAAAAACCACCGGATTTCCATATTGTTGATCGGCACTCGAGTCAAAATATAACGTAGCCTCAAACTTCCCATCTCTCGCATATATAACAACTGGGAAAAACGTTTTTTTCTTACCCTTGTCGAAAACACCTCGCCCAACACTAATACCTTGGATTTGTCCTTTAACCTTATTGAGCTGATCTGCTTTTTTCATTTTATAGAAGATTGACTCGGTGGTTTCTGCCGAAAGAACTTCCGTGAAAATCATCTTTCGAGTAACTAAATTAGCTCCCACCAAAAGAATTAGCGCGACGCCCACTAACAGACTCAAAATTACTGCTTTTAAATACCATGGAAGCGACAAAATTTTTTTAATAACCATAACCAGCGCCACCCCATGCGCCATCATTTCCCATGCAATCATACCCTCGAGCACAAACCACAAGATACATTTGAATCCGAAAAACCCATCATCGGCAGTTCAAATAAAAAATATCAGCATCAAATCTCCAACAATCTTTGCGAAAACAAAGCCATCCACGAATCCAAACGCTAAAATATATTAATCACTACACCCCTACCAACAATCCGATTTAGCTCCGAAATTTCAAATTCATCACCCACCTTTATACTTTCTTTGAAGTATTTCCAGCTTGGAAACGCAATTTTTGTTTCAATAGTTTCCCCAGGAAAATGAAGCGAGAGATCTGGGTATTCATGAAAACCACTTACAAAATACTCAACAGTTTGAAACCTATGATGCGGACAATAACCAGACCGAACACCTCGAACCTTTGGCATTTCAACATCTTTCAGTAAAGTGATCACTGCTAAAATATTCGCCATTTAGAGCAAATCCTTAAAATGCGTGATCTATTGAAAATACAGAATTATTTAACATGTTGAGCTGGGATCCACCCTCTACAGTCATAACGCCAGAGTAATCAGTGCCCGCCAGACAATGCCCTGATCACGGCTTCCCTGGGAACAACAATTTCCTTCGACCTGAAGCCAACGGGAAACAACATGGCACCTCCGCCAATCTGCAGACACAGATCAACCGGATTCTCGCGCAGATCATAGGCAAACTGTTCAAACTCACCCAGATCGCAATATTCAGCACTGGGTTTCACCAACACCGAATATTCAAACCCGACTTTTTCTTTGTCGCCACCGCTGTGTGCCGTGATACCAGAGGAAAGCTGTCGCTCTGACATGGCGCCCTGATTGATGGCAATGTCATGCCAGTAGATGACGCCAGTTCCGGCTAGTTCAATAGACGCAGGGCCGCAGGTGCGAACCTTGTACCACAAATTCAACGATGAGCCTTGAGCAAGCTCCCACAAATCAGCTGCAGAAAGGAAAGTGATCTTGAGGTTATCTTTCTCAAGTGATCCGCTTGTATTCTGACTGCCCGTCTCGGCCAAGCCTGCGCTCTTGCCCGCTTGAACAAATTCCATTTTTCCAAAACGCAGATCAGCATCGCTACCAAAAAAGCCATGCGAGCAGCCAGTGCATGCAAGAAAGAAGACAAGCCCCAGCATCATTCTCATGAGTTATCCTGCCCTGTATCGAGATAGCCCATAGAACAGCCAACCCGATCGCGAAAGCGCTGCGTCACCTTCATATTGCATTGGTGGTTCCCCATGAATTTCACGCAGTACTGCCGGACGGATGCCCCGCTCACCGCCAACCGTATATTTTTTTGAAACTGCCTCGAAATAAAATCCGAATCATCCGCGCATAACGCCGGATAAATCAGTTCGACTCCCGCAGACTCTGCAATCGTGGCCACAGGAAACTGAATTTCGCGCCGCCCATGCTGCTCTCCGACACGCGGGCGCGGCCGCCGTGCCAGTAGGCAATCCGTTCCACAATTGAAAGCCCCAGACCATAGCCGCCGCTGGCGCGGGTGCGGCTGTCATCCAGTCGCGTGAAGGGCTGGAACACGCGCTTGCGATCCGCTTCGGGAATGCCGGGGCCGTCGTCTTCCACGTCGATGCGAAACACGTCGCCCATCACGCCGTAACTGATGATTACCTTGCCGCGCGCATAACGCAGCGCGTTGCCCACCAGATTCTGCACCACACGATGCACGTAACGTTCTTCGCCTTCGGCAAAGCGGCGCTCTTCCGGCAGATCCGGCGCCAGGTACACCACTTCTTTTTTCCCGGCCAGTGCCTGACTTTCCTGCTCGATGCGTCGCAAAAGCTGATCAATGTCCAGCATCACGAAGTCCAGCACCGGGGTGCCTTCTTCCAGTTTGGAATAGGTAAGAATCTCGTCGATGAGTTTGTCGAGCTGTTCAATATCCTGATCGATCGCCTCTGCTGTTCGCAGACGCTGCTCGTCATTCATGGCGTCGATCATCATTTCCAGACCGAAACGGATGCGCGCCACTGGTGTGCGCAGTTCGTGCGACACGGCGCGGGTGAGTTCCTTCTGCGAATTGAGCAGGCGCTGGATGTGTTCGGTCATGCCGTTGAGGGTGCCGGCCAGCTGGCCGATGGCATCGGTGCCTTCCACCGGTGCGCGCGCATTCAGGTCGCCGCCGCGAATGCGCAGCACGGCTTTTTCCAGTCCCGACAGGCGGTTTTCCAGCGGCTTCACCAGCATGTACACGCCAGAGCCCACCAGCGCCAGCGTCAGGATCAGCATCACCGACATCATTTCCAGCGGATACCAGTTGAAGAGCTGTTGCGGCCCCAGCATCAACAGTTCACCGGTCTCCGGCAGCAAGCGATAGGCAGTGACCTGGGTGTTGCCGCCGCGATTGCCGGCGAAATGCGCCACGGCCTGCTCGTCATTGAACAGACGGTGTTTCTTTTCATCGTCCAGTTCCACCTGGAATGGCGGCACGCGCTGGATGGGAAAGGCAAACAGCTGGCTGAGCCGTTCCAGCACGCTGTTCCATTGCGTCACCGGATACAGCGACAGATATTGCGCCACCAGTTCCGCCAGGCCGCGCGCCTGCTGTTCGGTAAGGTATTCGCCATGCGCAATGATGTACTGGTCGACATCGCCGGGCAGACGGATGATGGCTTCGCCGTTGCGGTTGTATTCATCCAGCGTGCGCAGTACCTGCTTGCCCTGCTGCAGCCGGTTGATGTCGGCGTCATCCAGCTTCAGATCCTGCTTTTCCACCAGCTGCATCTGCGCATCCATCAGACGCCCGGTGTCGATCACCCAGCGGCCGCGCAGTGCGGGCGGCTGCAGCGCCGCCATTTCCGCCATCAGCGCCATCGGGCCGGTGACGATGCTGGCGCGGAACAGGCTCAGGCGAAAATAGTTGATGGTTTCAAGGGAAACATAGAACAGCACCCCGACCAGCATGCAGACGAGGATGACGCCGCCATAAATGCGAAGGAATATGCTGTTCAAGCGGGGTTAGGCTCAGGTGAGATCGCGCACGAACAGGTAGCCTTTGCTGCGCACGGTCTTGATGCGGCGCGGGTTCATCGGATCGTCGCCGACTTTCGGGCGAATGCGCGAGACGCGCACGTCGATGGAACGGTCCTGGCCGTCGTATTGAATGCCGCGCAGGCGTTCGAAGATTTCCTCGCGGGACAGGATGGTGCCGGCATTGGACGCCAGCAGCCACAGCAGATCGTATTCCGCGCTGGTGAGGTCCACGGCGTCGCCGTTGAGCCAGACTTCGCGCGCGCTGTTGTCGATAACCAGATCGCCGAATTCCAGGCGGTTGCTGCCGTGTTCGCCGGCGCCTTTATCGGTGGATTTTTCATTGGGATCGGAGCGGCGCAACAGGGCGCGGATGCGGGCCAGCAGCACGCGAGGTTTGACGGGCTTGGCGACGTAATCGTCGGCGCCCATTTCCAGTCCCAGCACCTGATCCACGTCGTCAGTGCGGGCGGTCAGCATCAGGATGGGTTTCTTGTAGCGGTCGCGCACGCTCTTGCAGACTTCCAGACCGTCGGCCCCCGGCAGCATCAGGTCCAGCACCACCATGTCCGGCTGGTCGTCGATGATCGCGTCGATGGCCACGCTGCCGTCACCGATCACTTCCACCCGGATGCCGTTGCTGCGCAGGTACTCTGCCGTCAGTTCCGCCAAACGCTCGTCATCTTCCACAATAATGACGTAGGGCTGCATGTTTTCACTCACGTCGGTGCGCATCTGAACGTCCTCTTTGCAGGAACCGGATACAAAATTGTTGTTTTTTAGCGACTTAAATAAAAAGATAGGTTGTTTACACAAAGTCTGCCAGAAAAAAGGTCCGACTTTGCTCAAACAGGCGGCATAAGGTTATACCAGTGTA
>CAZBII010000117.1:0-14466 GCA_964491665.1 uncultured Moraxellaceae bacterium | reverse complement strand
CGACATCTACGTTCCCTGCGACGTCTGCAAGGGTAAACGCTACAACCGCGAGACGCTGGAAATCAAATACAAGGGCAAGAGCATTCAGGAAGTGCTGGAAATGACGGTGGAAGATGCGCGGGCCTTCTTCGACAACGTGCCGGCACTGGCGCGCAAACTGCAAACACTGATCGACGTGGGCCTGTCGTATATTGGACTCGGCCAGTCTGCCACCACACTGTCGGGCGGTGAAGCGCAACGCGTGAAGCTGTCAAAAGAATTGTCAAAAAGGGATACCGGCCAGACACTCTACATCCTGGACGAACCCACCACCGGACTGCATTTCCACGACATCCAGCAACTACTGCACGTACTGCACCGCCTGCGCGACAAGGGCAACACGGTCGTCATCATTGAGCACAACCTCGACGTAATTAAAACTGCTGACTGGATCGTGGACCTGGGACCGGAGGGCGGCAATGGCGGAGGCCAGATTATTGCCGAAGGGACGCCGGAATCGGTGGCCAAGAACCGCCAATCCCACACCGGTCGATTCCTGAAAGCCTTCCTCTAGAACCCTGACAGGCAAAGACGGGCAGGAGTCCGGTAACCCGGCACCTCCTGCTCCGCCTGGCAAGGTGCGGCACTCGCAGAGCCTGCCCTGCATCCAGACCAGGACAGACCTGCGAAAAACTCAAACGCCACACAACAAAAAAGCCGGGACAAAACCCGGCTCATTGATGCTGCAGATAGCTAACGGAGATTACTCGTCGTCAACTTCCACTGCGGGACCTTTAACAACGCGGTCTACAAGCTCGACATACGCCATCGGAGCCTTGTCACCGGGGCGAAAACCACACTTCAAAATGCGGATATAGCCCCCCGGACGCTCTTTGTAGCGCGGACCGAGATCGGTAAACAACTTACCAACCGCAGATTTGCTACGGGTGCGAGAAAAAGCCAGACGACGGTTTGCAACGCTGTCGGACTTCGCCAGAGTAATCAGAGGCTCCGCCACGCGACGCAGCTCCTTCGCTTTCGGGAGAGTTGTTTTAATCAGCTCGTGCTCAACCAACGATACCGCCATGTTACGAAACATTGCCTGGCGATGGCTGCTTGTACGACTGAATTTACGACCACTTTTACGGTGACGCATCGCTCTTTTCCTTTACAACTTACAGCTGCCCAGCAAGGACAGACTAATTAAATTAACGCTTCTTCAGTACGCGATCATCGTCGCGCAGACTGCCGGGCGGCCAGTTTTCCAAACGCATACCCAACGACAAACCCTTGGAAGCCAGAACGTCCTTGATTTCAGTCAAAGACTTCTTGCCCAGGTTCGGCGTCTTCAGCAGCTCAACTTCAGTGCGCTGCACCAGATCACCAATGTAGTAAACGTTCTCAGCCTTGAGGCAGTTGGCAGAACGAACTGTCAGCTCAAGGTCATCCACGGGGCGCAGCAGAATCGGATCGATTTCATCACGTTCCTCAACCTTCTGCGGCTCAGCTTCCTTCTCCAGATCGACGAAAACAGCCAGTTGCTGCTGGAGAATGGTAGCAGCGCGACGAATTGCATCTTCCGCTGCGATAGTGCCATTGGTTTCGAGATCGATTACCAGCTTGTCGAGGTCAGTGCGCTGCTCAACGCGCGCGCTTTCCACCACATAGGCTACGCGGCGAATCGGAGAATAGGTGGCATCCAGCTGCAACCGGCCAACGCCACGAGTCTCCTCATCACTGGAACGGGCATCTGCAGGCTGATAGCCTCTGCCTTTCTCAATACGCAATTTCATATTGAGCTTCGCACCGGCGCTAAGATTGGCTATGACCAAATCCTTATTGATGATTTCAACATCGTGATCCAGCTGAATATCACCTGCGGTAACAGGTCCTGGGCCTTCCTTTGAAACAACCAGAACGGTTTCGCTCTTTTCGTTGAGACGAACCGCCAGATTCTTCAAATTCAGCAGGATATCAATGACATCTTCCTGCACGCCTTCCAATGTGCTGTACTCATGTACAACACCGTCAATTTCCACTTCTGTCACGGCAGCGCCGGGCATGCTGGACAGCAGAATACGACGAAGCGCATTCCCCAGCGTATGACCAAAGCCACGCTCGAGAGGTTCGAGGGTAACTTTGGCATGCGAGCCACTAATTTCTTGTACACCAATGGTTCTGGGAGTCAAAAAGTCGCTAAAAGAGCGTTGCATAAAGGGTGACACCTCAACCTATTGCTTACTTGGAATAAAGCTCGACGATTAGGTTCTCGTTCAGATCTGCAGACAGATCAGTGCGCTCGGGTACAGCCTTAAAAACACCCTCTTTCTTTTTGGTATCCACTTCAACCCATGAAGCAAATCCACGCTGCTCAGCCAATTCCAGAGCTGCAGAAACGCGCAGCTGGTTTTTGGATTTCTCACGCACCGAAACCACATCACCAGCAGAAACCTGGAAGGAAGGGACATTCACGGCCTTCCCATTAACCAGAATTGCCTTGTGGCTGACCAGCTGACGAGCTTCTGCACGCGTCGCACCGAAGCCCATACGATATACAACGTTATCCAGGCGACTTTCCAGCAGCTGAAGCAGATTCTCACCGGTGGCACCCTTCAAACGGGCGGCCTCTGTGTAGTAATTGCGGAACTGACGCTCAAGAACACCATAGATGCGACGAACTTTCTGCTTTTCACGCAGCTGGGTGCCGTAATCAGACAGGCGACCACGACGCTCGCCATGCATGCCAGGCGCTTTTTCTGCGCGGCACTTGTTTTCATGGGCGCGAACGCCGCTCTTCAAACCTAGATCAGTGCCTTCGCGACGCGACAGTTTGCACTTAGGGCCCAAATACCTAGCCATTAATAGGACTCCCGTTAAACACGACGTTTCTTAGGTGGACGGCAACCGTTATGTGGAATCGGTGTAACGTCGGTAATGCTGTTAATCTTGTAACCGCAAGCGTACAGGGCGCGAACAGCCGACTCACGACCGGGACCAGGCCCTTTCACCATTACTTCGAGATTCTTCAAGCCGTACTCATGTGCAGCCTGGCCTGCTTTCTCGGCAGCAACCTGGGCTGCAAAGGGTGTGCTTTTGCGCGAACCGCGAAATCCGCAGCCGCCAGAAGTCGCCCAAGACAAGGTGTTACCCTGCCGATCGGTCAGCGTAATAATGGTGTTGTTAAAAGAAGCGTGAATGTGCGCTACGCCATCTACTACTGACTTCTTTACCTTTTTACGCGTGCGCGCTGTCGCTTTAGCCTTCGCCATCTGAATAATTCCCAAATGTTACGCTTTATTTACGAACTGCTTTACGCGGACCTTTACGGGTGCGCGCATTGGTTTTGGTACGCTGACCACGCACCGGCAAGCCGCGGCGATGGCGCAGACCACGATAACAGCCAAGGTCCATCAGACGCTTGACGTTCATGGAAACTTCCCGACGCAAATCGCCTTCTGTAGGATAGTTGGCAACCTCATTGCGAACTGCGTCGAGCTGCTCTTCCGACAATTCACGAATCTTGGTCGACGGTTCAATACCTACCGCTGCGCAGATGCTCTTTGCAGTAGTACGTCCGATTCCAAAAATGTACGTCAGCGAGATAACAGCATGTTTGTTATCAGGAATATTGACGCCAGCGATACGGGCCATTCAACTCACTCCATTTACTCGAGCTTTCTGTAATTTGTTCGGTCGCGAAAGGGCGCAAAGGATAACGGCAGATCTGCAAAAATGCAACAAAACCACGCCCTAATCTCGCAACGCTACCAATCAACCTTGGCGTTGTTTGTGCCGGGGTTCAACACTGCAAATAACACGCACCGAACCTTTGCGGCGGACGATCTTGCAGTTACGGCAAACTTTTTTAACCGACGCTTGAACTTTCATGACTTACTCCAAACAAAACTAACCAAAATCAACGTGTTAACCCAGAGCCACCATAACTCTTCAGGTTGGCTTTCTTCATCAGCGACTCGTACTGCTTGGACATCAGGTGCGCCTGAACCTGAGCCATGAAATCCATCACTACGACCACCACAATCAGCAAGGACGTACCGCCTAGGTAGAACGGAACGTTACCCATCGCCTGCAATCCCTGCGGCAGCAAACAGACCAGCGTGATGTAGATGGCCCCAACCAGCGTCAATCGGCCGAGCACTCCGTCGATGTATTTCGCAGTCTGCTCTCCTGGCCGAATGCCGGGAACAAAAGCGCCAGACTTCTTGAGGTTATCTGCCACATCTTTTGGGTTGAACATGATTGCTGTGTAGAAATAGCAGAAAAACACAATCAGCAAACAGAAGAGCAACAGATACAGGGGCTGACCAGGGCTAAGAGCCAGAGAAATTTCCTGCAACCATTCCATTCCTTCCGTCTGACCAAACCACTGACCGATACTGGCTGGAAACAACAGTATGCTAGTAGCGAAAATCGGCGGAATTACTCCAGACATGTTGATCTTGAGAGGCAAATGGGACTGCTGTGCTGCAAAAACCTTCCTGCCCTGCTGCCTCCTGGCGTAATTAATCGTAATCCTGCGCTGGGCTCGCTCCATCCAGACCACAAAAAACACAACCGCGACAGCCACCACAATCAGGACGAACAGAACAGCAAGGTTCAGCTCATTCTGCCGAGTAGCCTCCAACGTCTGGCCTATTGCCTGCGGCAAACCAGCGACAATACCGGCAAAAATAATCATCGATATGCCGTTGCCTATGCCCCGCTCAGTAACCTGCTCGCCGATCCACATCAGGAAAAGCGTACCTGTCGTGAGAGTTACTACAGCCGGAAACAGCCAAGAGAAACCCGTCGACAGCGTAACACCCTGGCTCTGCAGTGCCATTGCCATACCCAAGGACTGCAACATCGCCAATACCAGCGTCCCATAACGCGTGTACTGGGATATCTTGCGCCTGCCCGCTTCCCCCTCTTTGCGTAGTTGCTCCAGCTGCGGTGTCACCGACTGGAGCAACTGCATAATGATTGAAGCGGAAATGTAGGGCATGATCCCAAGTGCAAGAATGGACATACGCTCCAGCGCGCCACCCGAAAACATGTTGAAGAGGCTGAGGATAGTATCCTGCTGCTGCTTGAACAGGTTCTGAAGCTGGATAGGATCAATGCCAGGCACAGGAATATGGGCGCCAATCCGGTAGACAACAATTGCCACAAACAGAAACTTGATGCGCTGCCAGAGCTCACCCATTCCAGCTGTTGATGGCGCAGGCGTACCGGACTGCTGAGGCTTGCTAGCCATGCCCTATTATTCCTCTACTTTTCCACCGGCAGCTTCAATTGCAGCCTTGGCGCCTTTAGTGACCGGGATGCCTTTCAGGGTAACCGCTTTGGCGATCGAGCCAGAGAGAACTACCTTGGCAAACTTGGTGTCCTTCTTGATCACCCCAGAGGCTTTAAGCGCCGCCATGTCAATCAGCTCCGCATTTACTTTAGCCAGCTCACTCAGGCGCACTTCCTGAAATTCCAGCGACTTCTGGGAGGTAAAACCAAATTTTGGCAGACGACGCTGAATAGGCATCTGACCGCCTTCAAAACCCGGTTTTACAGAACCGCCCTGACGTGCAGTTTGACCTTTACCACCACGACCACCGGTTTTACCGAGTCCGCTGCCGATACCACGGCCGCGACGCTTGGGTGCAGGCTTGGAGCCTGCTGCCGGGCTCAATTCATTAAGACGCATCTTATTCGCCCTCAACCTTGACCATGTAATAAATGGTGTTGATCATGCCACGAACTGAAGGGGTATCTTCCACCTGCACCGTGTGACCGATCCTTCTCAAACCCAGACCGCGCACACAATCGCGATGATTTTTGAGGCGACCTGCACTGCTCTTGGTCTGTGTCACTTTGATCATGTTCTTGCTGGTCATCGCCTTACCCCAGAATTTCTTCTACAGTCTTGCCACGCTTGGCAGCAACGTCTTCAGGAGACTTCATGCCTGCCAAACCCTTCACGGTTGCACGCACAACGTTCATGGGATTGGTGGATCCATAGCACTTGGCAAGTACGTTCTGCACACCGGCAACCTCGAGCACTGCGCGCATCGCGCCACCGGCGATAATTCCAGTACCATCTGATGCAGGCTGCAGATAAACGCGCGAGGCACCGTGCTGGGCGTTGATTGCGTGCTGCAATGTGGTGCCATTCAAATCGATTTTCACCATGTTGCGACGAGCAGCTTCCAGAGCCTTCTGGATTGCCACCGGCACTTCGCGGGCTTTACCACTACCAAAGCCTACCTTGCCATTGCCATCACCAACGACGGTCAAAGCAGTAAAGGCAAAAATACGACCACCTTTGACCACCTTGGCAACGCGGTTTACCTGAACCAGCTTCTCCTGGAAGCCTTCGTTCTTATCTTCAACTTTAGCCATCTTGGTACCCTTTAGAACTGAAGACCGCTTTCGCGGGCCGCATCAGCCAGTGCCTGCACGCGACCGTGGTATTTGAATCCTGAGCGATCAAACGCCACACGGGTAACGCCTTTTTCCTTAGCGCGCTCAGCAATGAGCTTGCCAATTGCAGCGGCAGCATCCTTGTTGCTGGTGGGGCCCTGATAGCCTTTCTCGTTGGTAGAGGCGCTAGCGATTACGATTCCGCCGTCGCCTGAAATTACCTGAGCGTATATATGCTGCGATGTACGATTCACTGTCAGACGGGTCTGTCCCAGCTCGCGAATCTTCATTCTGGTACGCTTGGCCCGGCGCAACCGCGCTACTTTTTTCTCATTCATGGCTACTGTCATCTCACCGGTTATTTCTTCTTCGCTTCTTTCCGAAGAACAGTTTCATCAGAATAACGCACGCCCTTGCCCTTATACGGCTCTGGCGGACGGAAACTTCTTACGTTGGCAGCAACCTGACCAAGCAATTGCTTGTCCGAGCTACGCAGGAGAATCTCAGTCTGCGACGGCGTTTCCGCTGTGACACCCTCAGGCAGCTGATACTCAACAGGGTGAGAAAAACCAAGGGACAGACTCAGCACCTTGCCTTTTGCCTGGGCACGGTAACCTACGCCCACCAGCTCGAGCTTGCGCTCAAAACCTGTGCTCACGCCTTTGACCATATTATTGATCAAGGCACGAAAAGTACCTGCCATCGCCCAAGCCTTCTGCTCCTCGGCTACCGGCTTAACCTGCGCAACACCTGACTCTACTTCAACCCGAACCAGAGGATTGAGCGCGAGCTTGAGTTCACCTTTGGAACCTTTAACTACCAACTGTTGCCCGACCTGCTTGATATCAACACCGGCGGGCACTTTGATTGGACTTTTAGCAACTCGTGACATCGCTGCTCACCTATCAGGATACGTAACACAATACTTCGCCGCCAACACCAGCAGCCCGGGCAGCACGATCAGTCATCACACCTTTGTCAGTGGATATAATCGCAACACCGAGACCACCCATGATCTTGGGCAGCTGATCACCTGGCTTGTAAATTCGCAAACCAGGACGACTTACCCGCTTGATCATTTCAATGACGGGCTTTCCTTCGAAATACTTCAAATCAACAGTCAGAACGGGCTTAACTTCGCCGTCGACCGCAAAAGACTTGATATAACCTTCGTTCTGCAACACTTTCGCAATAGCGACCTTCATTTTGGAAGAAGGCATGGTCACAGAAGGCTTCTTCGCCATCTGGCCGTTGCGAATGCGTGTCATCATGTCCGACAGGGGGTCTTGCATGCTCATCGTCTAGAACTCCGTAACCTTCTTACCAGCTTGACTTGACCAAGCCGGGAACATCACCACGCATAGCAGCTTCGCGAAGCTTGTTACGCCCCAAGCCAAACTTGCGATAGAAACCGTGCGGACGACCGGTCAAGCCACAACGGTTACGCAGGCGAATCGGAGACGCATCACGCGGAAGTTTCTGCAGCTTGATCTGCGCTTCCCAACGCTCTTCTTCGGAAGCGCTGGCGCTGGCGATAACAGCCTTCAACTCAGCACGTTTCTTCGCAAACTTTGCTACAGTCTCTTGACGCTTTTTCTCGCGCTCTTTCATTGACAACTTTGCCATGCTCTTCCTACCTGTTATTTCTTGAGCGGGAAATTAAAGGCCTCTAACAGCGCACGGCCTTCTTCATCAGTTTTTGCGGTGGTGGTGATGGTGATATCAAGGCCGCGAATCTTGTCGATCTTGTCGTATTCAATCTCGGGAAATACGGTCTGTTCCTTGATGCCCATGCTGTAGTTACCACGACCATCAAATGATTTCGGATTAAGACCACGGAAATCACGAACCCGCGGAATAGCCAAGGTCACCAGACGATCCATGAATTCATACATGCGATCACCACGCAAAGTCACCTTTGCACCAATGGGCCAGCCTTGACGGATCTTGAAGCCAGCAACGGATTTGCGAGCATTCGTGACCAGCGGCTTCTGTCCGGAAATCTGCGCCAAATCCGCAACCGCTCCCTCAATCGCCTTGCGATCCTGCGAAGCCTCACCAACGCCCATGTTCAAGGTAATCTTGGTAACACGGGGTACCTGCATGACGCTCTTGTAGCCAAACTGCTGCTGCAGCTGAGCAACAATTTCTTTACTGTACAGCTCTTTCAATCTGCTCATTGCATCAATCCTGTCGTTACAAGGCTTACGCCCTATCCTCGATGACTTCTTTCGTTGACTTGAAGCAGCGAACCTTGGTGCCATCTTCGAGGAATTTAAAGCCTACGCGGTCAGCTTTTTGCGTGCCCGGATTATAAATGGCAACGTTCGATACCTGAATAGGAGATTCCTTGTCCACGATACCGCCCTGAGCGCCTTTCTGGGGATTGGGCTTCTGATGTTTGCGGACAACGTTGACTCCCGCGACCAGCAACTTACCATCCAGCACTTTCAACACCTTGCCGCGCTTGCCCTTGTCCCGGCCTGCGATAACGATAACTTCATCGTTACGTTTGATCTTCAACATTTGAATAACCTCAGCCTTACAGCACTTCGGGCGCCAAAGAAATGATCTTCATGAACTGATCGCCACGAAGCTCACGCGTAACAGGGCCAAATATACGAGTGCCGATAGGCTGCTTCTGATTGTTCAGCAACACAGCAGCATTTTCGTCGAACCGAATCAGCGATCCGTCCTGACGACGGACGCCCTGGCGTGTACGCACCACAACGGCGTTCATCACGTCGCCTTTTTTAACCTTTCCACGCGGAATCGCTTCCTTAATGGAAACCTTGATCACGTCGCCGATTCTTGCATAGCGACGGTGAGATCCGCCGAGTACTTTGATGCACTGCACCCGACGAGCGCCGCTGTTATCAGCAACTTCAAGGATTGTTTGGGTCTGAATCATTGCCAGTCTCCACCATTCATTACTAAAAAGGACTGTCAGCCGGATTGTTAAGCCGACGCCCTTTCTTCAATGCTGACCAAGCGCCAACATTTGGTCTTGGAAATTGGACGACACTCTTCAATTACGATGGTGTCACCCATATTGCACTCGTTCATCTCGTCGTGCGCATGATACTTCGTGGAGCGGCGAATGAACTTGCCATAAACAGGGTGTTTCACCTTACGCTCAACCAGCACAGTGACCGACTTGTCACCCTTGTTACTAACAACCTTGCCGGTCAAGGTGCGCTTTTTCTTAGCAGTAACTTGTTCAGTCATACTCAGTTACCCTGCTTCTTCTCTGCAATAACGGTTTTGATGCGAGCGATGCTGCGACGGGTCTTCTTGACAACGTGAGTCTGGCTCAGCTGGCCGGTAGCCAGCTTCATGCGATACTCAAACTGCTCACGCAGAAGGTCCAAGACCATCTTGTTCAGCTCATCCACCGATTTCTGTTTCAGTTCACTTGCCTTCATCACATCACCGTCCGCTTAACAACTGTTGTACGGAGAGGAAGTTTCGCTGCAGCCAGCTCGAAAGCTTCATTTGCCACTTCTTCAGAAACACCTTCCATCTCATACAGAATCTTGCCCGGCTTGATCTCGGCTACCCAGTATTCAACGTTACCTTTACCGCTACCCATCCGCACTTCCAGTGGCTTCTGCGTAATCGGCTTATCGGGGAACACGCGAATCCAGATTTTGCCGCCCCGCTTTACATGACGGGTCATGGCACGACGCGCAGCTTCGATCTGGCGCGCAGTCAACCGACCACGTGTAACGGCCTTAAGACCGATAGTGCCAAACGAAATTTTGTTGCCACTCTGGGCCAAGCCACGGTTGCGGCCTTTGTGCTGTTTTCTAAATTTGGTACGTTTTGGCTGTAACATCTTCCGAACCCTTAGCTAGCACGAGTGCGTTTAGGTGCGCCGGCTTTTTGCTCTTCCTGCTGATCCAGATCGCCATCCAGGATTTCACCCTTGAAGATCCAGACCTTCACGCCGATTGTACCGTAGGTGGTTTCTGCGCGAGCAGTTGCATAGTCAATATCAGCACGCAGCGTATGAAGCGGCACACGGCCTTCACGGTACCACTCGGTGCGAGCGATCTCAGCCCCACCCAGACGACCAGAAACCTGCACCTTGATACCTTTTGCGCCGAGTCGCATTGCGTTCTGAACGGCACGCTTCATAGCGCGGCGGAACATTACACGACGTTCCAGCTGGGAAGCAATACTGTCCGCGACAAGCTTCGCATCCAGCTCAGGCTTACGCACCTCTTCGATATTAACGTGCACGGGCACGCCCATCATCTGCGACAGATCACGACGCAGCTTTTCCACGTCCTCGCCTTTTTTTCCGATCACAATGCCAGGACGCGCTGTCTTGATTGTGATACGGGCATTTTCAGCAGGTCGCTCGATCTCGATGCGGCTTACGGACGCCGATTTCAGCTTGTCGAACAGGTAATCGCGAACTTTCAAATCAGTCAGCAAATAGCCTGCATACTGCTTGGGATTCGCGTACCACGTCGACGTGTGCTTCTTAACGATGCCCAAGCGAATCCCGGTCGGATGAACTTTCTGACCCATCTGGTCTGTCTCCTAGTTGTCAGATACCTTGACCGTGATATGGCAAGTTCTCTTCATGATGCGATCAGCACGGCCTTTGGCACGTGGCTGGATACGCTTCATGGTCATGCCTTCGTCTACAAAAATCTCGGAGACGCGCAACTCGTCAACGTCAGCACCTTCGTTGTGCTCAGCGTTAGCGATGGCGGACTCCAAGACCTTTTTAACCAGGTGCGCGGCTTTCTTTGTGCTGAACGCAAGCACGTTCAACGCCTGATCTACCTTTTGGCCACGAATCTGATCAGCTACCAGCCGTGCTTTCTGTGCAGAAACCATAGCGCTGCGCAATCTAGCTGCTGTTTCCATCACCGCACCTCTTACTTCTTAGCTTTCTTGTCTGCGGCATGACCACGATATGTACGTGTCGCTGCAAACTCGCCCAATTTATGGCCCACCATATGCTCGGTGACAATCACCGGAACATGCTGACGACCGTTATGAACCGCAATTGTCAACCCAACCATATCAGGCAGAATCAGGGAGCGGCGGGACCATGTCTTGATAGGCTTTCTGGAGCTAGCCTGAACAGCTTCCTGAACTTTCTTCAGGAGATGCTCATCAATAAACGGACCTTTTTTCAATGAACGTGGCACAGTCGATACCTCTCAATCCGTATTAAGCCTTCGCGCCGCGACGGCGAACAATGAACTTATCAGTCCGCTTATTCTTGCGAGTCTTGTGACCCTTGGTAGAAACACCCCAGGGCGTCACAGGATGACGTCCACCTGATGTACGACCTTCACCACCACCATGCGGGTGATCAACAGGGTTCATTGCAACACCGCGGACGGTCGGACGAATACCGCGCCACCGCTTGGCACCCGCTTTGCCGTAAGAAAGAAGATTGTGCTCGGAGTTGCCGACTTCACCAATCGTCGCACGACACTCACCGAGAACCTTGCGCATTTCACCAGAACGCAAGCGGAGGGTAACATAAGCACCTTCACGAGCCAGCAACTGAATGGCGGCACCGGCGCTTCTTCCAACCTGCGCACCCTTTCCTGGTTTAAGCTCTACGCAGTGGATAACGCTACCTACTGGAATATTTCGCAGCGGCAGAGTATTACCATTTTTGATTGGCGCATCAGCCCCAGACTGGACTGAGTCACCCGCCTTCAAGCCCTTCGGTGCAATAATGTATCGACGTTCGCCATCCGCATATTTAATCAATGCGATATGCGCAGACCGGTTGGGATCATATTCCAGACGCTCAACCAAGCCAGGAATGCCATCTTTGTTTCGCTTGAAATCCACAATCCGATAATGCTGCTTGTGGCCGCCACCCTTGTGACGAGTTGTAATGCGGCCTGCGTTGTTCCGCCCACCGTTCTTCGAGCCTGACTCAACCAAGGGGGCATACGGAGCGCCCTTATGCAGACCCTCATTAACAACCCTGACAACAAAGCGACGACCAGGCGAAGTAGGTTTAGCTTTCAACAGTGCCATTAGCCTTGCTCCTCAATCACTCTGCGCCAAGAAAATCAATGTCAAAACCATCTTGCAGCGAAACATAAGCCTTCTTCCAATCGGAGCGCTTGCCTTCGCTTCTACCAAACCGCTTGGTCTTGCCCTTGACGATCAAAGTGCTGACAGACTTAACTTTCACGTCCCACAGCTTCTCAACTGCAGCCTTGATTTCAGGCTTGGTTGCATCCTTGGCCACCTTAAATACGAACTGATTGCTGCGATCAGCAACCAATGTCGCTTTCTCGGAAACATGAGGAGCTTTCAAAACCTTGAAAATGCGTTCCTGGTTCATGCCAGCAGCTCCTCAATCTTCTTCAGCGCGTCAACGGTAACAATCACCTTGTCGTATGCGATCAGGCTTACTGGATCTGCTGCCTGCACATCAACAACGCCAACTTTGGGCAGGTTACGGGCTGACAGAAACAGATTTTCACTCACTTCAGCCGCCACAATAAGAGCACTTTCAGCGCTCAGCTCTTTCAGCTTGGCCAACAGCAATTTGGTTTTTGGCTCGGCAACCGCCAAATCCTGAACCACAACCAAGCGATTCTGACGAACCAGCTCAGAAAGAATGCAGCGCATGGCTCCGCGATACATCTTGCGATTTACTTTCTGCTCAAAATCACGAGGCTTGGCTGCAAACGTCACACCACCACTGCGCCACAGAGGGCTACGAATGGTGCCTGCGCGTGCACGCCCAGTACCCTTTTGTTTCCACGGCTTTTTGCCGCCACCACGCACTTCAGAGCGTGTCTTCTGCGCTTTGGAACCCTGACGTCCACCCGCCATATAGGCAGTCACAACCTGATGAACAAGAGGTTCGTTGAACTCTTTTCCAAAGGCCACTTCTGATACCGTCACAGTTCCGCCAGAGGCAATATTCAGATTCATCCGCTAATCCTCTTTGGCTCAACCTTTTACAGCCGGAGACACGATCACGTTAGCGCCAGTAGCGCCCGGAACCGCACCCTTGACCAACAGCAGGTTTCTTTCGGCGTCAACACGAACCACTTCAAGAGACTGCGTGGTAACCTGACGATTACCCATATGACCGGCCATTTTTTTACCCTTGAACACGCGACCAGGAGACTGGTTCTGACCGATGGAGCCGGGAGCACGATGGGACAACGAGTTACCGTGCGTTGCATCCTGCGCAGCGAAATTCCAGCGTTTGATAACACCCGCAAAACCCTTACCCTTCGAAGTGGCGGTCACATCAACCTTTTTGCCCGCCTCGAACAGCCCAACCTGGATTGCATCTCCCACCTTGTAGGAAGCCAGATCCGACTCACTTACCCGAAACTCCCAAAGACCACGACCCGCCTCGACTTCCGCCTTCGCGAAATGCCCGGCAGCAGCCTTGCCCACATGAGAAGCTTTCCGGGAACCCGTAGTAACCTGGACAGCTGCATAACCATCAGACTCAGGCGACTTAACCTGAGTAACACGATTCGGCTCAACCTCAATCACGGTAACTGGAATGGAAACCCCATCAGCAGTAAACACCCGGGTCATGCCACATTTGCGTCCGACTAGACCGATTGCCATATCTTTAACCTCTTATGCCATGCCGTCTTGCAGCACGATCAACCCAGTGAGATCTGAACATCAACGCCCGCAGCCAGATCAAGCTTCATCAGGGCATCAACGGTCTTGTCAGTGGGCTCAACAATATCGACCAAACGCTTATGGGTGCGGATCTCATACTGATCGCGCGCATCCTTGTTGACATGCGGAGAAATCAGAATGGTAAAGCGCTCTGTACGGGTCGGCAGGGGAATCGGGCCGCGCACCTGCGCTCCGGTTCTCTTCGCTGTCTCCACGATTTCCAGCGCTGACTGATCAATCAACTTGTGATCAAACGCTTTCAAGCGGATGCGAATTTTCTGGTTTTGCATCGCCAGGGGACTCCAGAAATTTCAAAAAATATAAAAGCAAAAAACCGCCTGCTTCCCAATATTCATGTAAAAGGAAGCGGTTTTCGTGGCTTGTGGTCCAGATCGATGCCTGGACTGTCAAGATTCGCGC
>CAZBII010000116.1:0-14655 GCA_964491665.1 uncultured Moraxellaceae bacterium | reverse complement strand
CGACCGGACGTGCGCAGGCGCCGGGCCAGGTGCGCGATGATTATTGCGATGCGCTGTGCGAATTGATCGATGTGGCTGTGGAAGCCTATATGCAACAACCGATTCGCATGCTGAAGATGGGAATGGTGATGAACAAGATTGCGTCGGTGGCTGCAGATACGATTCAGGGCGCGGCCCACACAGTGGTGCGCAAGGTGACGCATTCGATGAGCGACAAGGAGATGCTGTCGATGTTTGAATTCACCGAATCGATCCTGTATCAGCCGGTCCTGCAAAAGGCGGCATGATGAATTGCTTGTTCTGCTGGCGGTTGAAATGAAAAAGGGGCCATGAAATGTGGCCCCTTTTTTTGGTGCTGCTCAAGCCAGAGTGTGAGGCTTACTTCACCATGCGGCCCAGGCGTGCCGTGATGATTTCTTCGGCGTCGGCAATGATGCGGCTGACCAGGGTTTTGCAGTCCGGAACGTCCTTGATCAGGCCCATCACCATGCCGGCAGTCCAGATGCCGTATTCCAGATCGCCCTTGTCCATGACTTCGCGACCTTTCACGCCGGCTACCAGCGGTGCCAGGTCTTCAAAGTTGGTCTGGCCGGGGCGGGCTTCGATTTCCACAACCTGATCGGCCACGCTGTTCTTGAACACGCGCGCAGTGTTGCGCAGCGAGCGGAAGATCAGGGCGGTGTCGAGCTCGGATGCTTCCACCATGCGCTGCTTCAGGTTTTCGTGCACCGGAGCTTCCTTGGTGGCAACGAAACGGGTGCCCATGTTGATACCGTCGGCGCCCAGAGCCAGTGCGGCAACCAGACCGCGACCGTCACCGAAACCACCGGAGGCCAGCATCGGAATTTTCAGTGCGTTGGCTGCAGCGGGAATCAGTACCAGACCGGGGATGTCGTCTTCACCGGGGTGACCGGCGCATTCGAAGCCGTCGATGGAGACCATGTCACAACCAATTTTTTCAGCCTTGATGGCGTGGCGGACGGAGGTGCACTTGTGAATCACTTTGACGCCGGCGGCCTTGAACGCAGGCATGAACTGCTCGGGGCTGCGGCCAGCGGTTTCCACGATCTTGACGCCGTTTTCGATGATGGCGCGAGCGAATTCTTCGTAGGGAACCGGTTTGATGGTGGGCAGCAGCGTGATGTTGACGCCGAACGGCTTGTCGGTCATTTCGCGGCAGCGCTGGATTTCCTTGGCCAGATCTTCCGGGGTTGGCTGGGTGAGGGCGGTGATGATGCCCAGTGCGCCGGCGTTGGAGACAGCAGCAGCCAGTTGGGCGCGGCCAACGTGCATCATGCCACCCTGGACAATCGGGTGCTCGATGCCAAGCAGTTCGGTAACAGCAGTTTTAATCATGGTGATTCACTCCGTAGTCATTGCCCCAGTCGGGGTGTGGCCATGACACCAAAAACTGTTTACCAAGGCAACGGCGGAGTACGGTAAAGCAATTCAGAGTGAATCAATTGTCTTGTGCGGTGACTGGTGAGCCACGCTTCAGGCAGACTCGGCTTCCGTGAGGGGCGCTGTCAGTGACTGGGCCAGAAGACCCACATTCTGCTGGACCCAGTACAGATCAATCACATTGCCCTTGAGCATGCGGCCCAGTGGCGACATGGCGTGCAGGTCGTTGTGGGTCTTCCGTAGCCACTGACGCAGTTGCAGATCGTTGTGACATGCGCGGCGCAGTGCGTCGTCGATGTGGAACAGGTAGGAAATGCGTTCGAGAGTGTCGCGGGGGATGGTGCCGGTCTTGCCGTTTTTCCAGTTGGCGTAGGTGGAGGTGGCGGTCAGTCCCAGCAGCGTCATGGCTTCCGGGCGGGTAAGTTGCCAGCGGTTGGCCAGGCTGAAAAATCCTTTTAGTGCCAGTTGTGCGATGCCGCGGCGGGCATCGACGTCCTCGCTGTACATGGCGTCACCTTTGATGAGGGTTTCTTTTGTTATAGCAAAGGCCAAAAAAAAAGGCCAACACGTTGGGTGTTGGCCTTTCTGTTTCGCCTTCTGACGCGTGATCAGTAGCGATATTTTCCGGCGTTGATGTCGGCCAGAATCTGGTCGGTGACGAGAACATATTCGTCAGAACCGGGCAGCAGGGCATAGACCGGTTCGCCATTGGTTTTGGCCGGGTTGAAACCTTCGTCCTTCAGATGGGATTTCTGGTATTTGAAGGTGCCGGTGGTTTCCATCGATTTCTTCACGCGCAGGAACAGCGGGATTGCATAAGTGGGCATCTGCGCTTTCAGGAAGCGGTAGATGTCCTTGAAATCCAGCTGGTCGACGGGAACGGCCGGTGTGATCGATGCCATGCCGGCGCGACCGTTGGTGTTGGGAATTTCCACACCGTAGGCTACTGCTTCGGAAATCTGCGGATGATCCGACACCAGGTTTTCCACTTCGGTGGTGGACACGTTCTCGCCTTTCCAGCGGTAGGTGTCGCCCAGACGGTCAACGAACTGGGCGTGGCCGAAACCGATGTCGCGCAGCATGTCACCGGTGTTGAACCAGCGGTCGCCCTTGGTGAACACGTCGGTGAGGATGACCTTCTTGGTTTTTTCCGGATCGGTGTAGCCGTCCAGCGGTGCCTTGTCGTTGATTTCGGCAATCAGCAGACCCTGACCGCCTTTCTTGGCCTTGATCATGAAGCCGTCGGCGCCGCGCTTGGGCTCTTCCTTTTCCTTGTCATATTCAACCAGCGCCCAGCTCATGGGCGAGAAGCCCACGGTGTTGTCGAAGTTGAAGATGTTGGTGAAGCCGATGTTGCCGTCGGACGCAGCGTACAGTTCGCAGATCTCGTCGATCTTGAAGCGTTCCTTGAACGGCATCCAGACGTTGGGGCGCAGGCCGTTGCCGATCATCTTGCGCACCGGGTTGTTGCCGTCGTCGGACTGTACTGGCTGGTCCAGCAGGTAGCGGCACAGTTCGCCCACATAGCCGATGGCGGTGGCGTTGAACTTGCGCGCATCTTTCCAGAAGTTGGAGGCGCTGAACTTGCGGCGGATCGCGAAGCCTGCGGCGCCTGCCACTGCCGAGCCCCAGCATACGCACAGGCCAGTGGCGTGGTAGAGCGGCAAGGTGGAGTACATGACGTCGTTCGGGCCCAGGCGCATGGCCATGATGCCGAAGCCGCCGTAGGCTTTCATCCAGCGGCCGTGCTTGAAGATGCCCGCCTTGGGCAGGCCGGTGGTGCCGGAGGTGTAAATATAGAAGCACGGATCGTTCATGTAGATCCGGTTGGTGCTTTCGGGGTTGTGCGTCGGGCTGTTGGCCGATTCGGTGGTCAGGTTCTTGTAACCCTTCGGAGCAACGCCTGGATCTTTCGTGGTATCCTTGTCGGCAACGAAGTACACCATGTCCGGATTGACTTCGAGTTCGCTGCGGACTTCGTCAAAGGAATCCACCAGCTCTTCGCCGACGATAGCCGCTTTCGGTTTCACCAGATTGAAACTGTGTACCAGTACCTTGGCCGTTTGCGAGGTGTTCAGCATGGCGCCCACGGCGCCCAGTTTGGCGACCGCCAGCACGCTTACCAGCAGTTCGGGACGGTTCTCGATGAAGATGCCGACGACGTCGCCTTTCTTCACGCCCTGGCTGGTGAGGTAGTGGGCGATGCGGTTGGCCCACTGGTTGACTTCGTCGTAGGTGAAGCGAACGTTGTCGTACAGGATGGCGGAGCCGCGCGGATTGCGTTTGACCGCCTGTTCGAATGTCCAGCCCAGTCCTCTGGGTTGGGATGGGTCCTTGATGTTACTGATCCGTAGTCCTTTAATGGTCCTGGGCAGGTTGCGCATCAGAAAGGGGGCTTTCTTCAGCATCATGCCCCAGGTGATCACATCAGTAGTACTGCTTGTCATGCTACCCCCGAAAGGAAGTCCAGTTGGGTTTGAATCAATCGGCGACGGTGGCGTTTGCCGTGGCCTGCTGTTGGTGGATTTTCACGACGGGCGCCCAGCGACAGATAGACGGGAAAGGCACGCGGTGTTTTAGTTGTTTGGCTTTGACTTGTTATCCACTTCGCGTCGGTACGATACCCGCAAGGACCGGCTGGTTCAAGCCTTGGCGGACGAAAAACCCCGCCGGTCCAGGCTGTAGGATGGCCGCTCATTCCCGGCCAGAAACCGCCATTTTCCTGCCAGGTCAGCCGTCGGCCTGCAGCAAGATCATGACTTGTCTGGATTTCAGCTGACTACCCTGGGTGACCAGGATGGACGCCACGGTGCCGTCGATGTCGGCGCGCAGGGGGTGCTCCATCTTCATGGCTTCGAGCACGGCCAGCGTCGTGCCTTTGGTGACCTTCTGGCCGGTTTCCACCAGCAGGGCCACCAGGTTGCCGTCCATGGGGGCGACAATGCGGCCCGAGCCGGCGGCGTCGGCCTTGCGCACAGGAGCGTGGGTGGCGACGCTGGCGGTCAGGGTTTGGCCGGCGCAGTCGAGCCAGAGTTTGTCGCCTTCTATATGGTAGAAGCAGGTCCGCCGGATCCCGTCCACCAGAGCGACGATGCGGTTGGGTGCGCTTTCGAGGAGACGGACGTCAGTCTGGAAGTCCGGACCTTTGACCTGCCACCGACCGTTGCCGCCGCTGGTGTCGAGGCGGAGGGTCTGTTCCCGCAATTGCAGGATGGCCGGAACTGAACGGTGCGGATTGGTCGCGCCGGCCTGCGGCTGTTGCAGGATCAGGGCGACCGCAGCCAGCGCGGCCGTTGCCGGAGTGAAGGCCGGGGCGGGCACTAGGGCATGCTGATGCTGGGCGATGAAGGCAGTCGTGGCGCCTCCCTCTATAAAGGTGGGCTGGGTGATCAACTGCCGCAGGAAGTGCTTGTTGGTGGTGGTGCCCAGCAGCACGGTGTTTTCCAGCAGGCGGTCGAGCTTGCGGATGGCGGTGGTGCGGTCCGGCGCGCTGGTGATCATCTTGGCCAGCATGGAATCGTAGAACGGGCTGATGTCGCAGCCGACACGCACGCCGTGGTCGGCACGGGTGCCGGGCAGGTCTTCCCAGTGCCAGAAATGAACCGGGCCGGTCTGGGGCAGGTAGTTCTGCGCCGGATCTTCCGCATACAGGCGCACTTCGATGGCGTGGCCTTTCAGCTCGATCTGGTGCTGCTGCAGGGGCAGGGGCTCGCCAGCGGCAACCCGCAGCTGCCATTCCACCAGGTCCTGGCCGGTGACCAGTTCGGTGACCGGGTGCTCCACCTGCAGACGGGTGTTCATTTCGAGGAAGTAGAAGTCGCCGCTGGCTTCCAGCAGGAATTCGACGGTGCCGGCGCCGACATAATCCACCAGCTTCGCCACGTTCACGGCGGCCTGGCCCATGCGGGCGCGCAGGTCGGCATTGACGGCGGGTGAGGGTGCTTCTTCCACTACTTTCTGGTGGCGACGCTGGATGGAGCAGTCGCGCTCGCCCAGATGCACGATGTTGCCGTGGGTGTCGCCGAAGATCTGGATTTCCACATGGCGCGGATTGATGACGGCCTTTTCCAGAATCAGTTCGCCCGAGCCGAAGGCGTTTTCCGCTTCCGAGCGCGCCGATTTGAGCGCAGCGTCCAGTTCGTTGAGGTCGGTGATCAGGCGCATGCCGCGTCCGCCGCCGCCAGCGGAGGCCTTGATCATCAGCGGCGTGCCGATGCGGGCGGCTTCCTTTTTCAGCGTGTCGATGGACTGGTCTTCGCCGTCGTAGCCGGGAATGGTGGGCACGCTGTGTTTCTGCACGGCGATTTTCGATTGCCGTTTCGAGCCCATCAGTTCGATGGCGCGCGCGGTGGGGCCGATGAACAGGATGTGATTATCAGCGCAGGCCTGGGCGAACTCGGCGTTTTCCGACAGAAATCCATAGCCGGGGTGAATGGCGTCGGCGCCGGTTTTTTTCGCGGCGGCGATGATGGCGGGAATGCTGAGATAGGACTGTCCCACTGCGGACGCACCGATGTGGACAGCTTCATCAGCCTGCGTGACGTGGAAGGCGTTCGCGTCGGCGTCGCTGTAGACGGCGACGGTGCGGTATCCCATTTTCTTGGCGGTGCGCATGACGCGGGCGGCGATTTCGCCCCGGTTTGCCACCAGTAATTTGGTAAAGCCAGGCATGGTGATCCTCAACTTTTACTTGGCCCAGGCGGGCGGGCGTTTTTGCACGAAAGCCATGGTGCCTTCAGTGCCTTCCGCGCTTTGTACAGCAGCAGCAAACTGGTGCGCGGCGTCATCCAGCAGTTTGTCCAGTTCAGTTTTGCCGACACGATGCAGCAGTGCCTTGGTGATGCGATTGGCATCCGGCGCGCATTGTTTCACCCGGTGCAGAACATGATTCAGATGCGCTTCGATTTCACCGGCATCGTTCGCCAGATAATGTGCGATTCCCAGCCGCACGGCTTCCTCGCCATCAAAACGTTCACCCAGCAAGGCCAGGCGCCGGGCCTGGGCAAGACCAATCCGCTGCACCACGAAGGGTGCGATCTGGGCGGGAATAACACCCAGGCTGGTTTCCGGCAGACCGAACTGTGCTGATTTCTCGACAATGCCGATGTCGGAAATGCAGGCCAGCCCGAATCCGCCACCCATCACCGCACCTTCCAGCACCGTGATCAGCACTTGCGGCAGTTCGTTGGCGCGCGTAATCGTGCGGCCGAACGCGCGATTCAGTTCATAGTAGGTCGACGTGCCATCGGTGGACGACTGCACGGCCTTGGCGCGGGCAGCTGCCATGTCCTTGATGTCTCCGCCGGCACAGAAATGGCCGTTGCAGCCACGGATGACCACGGCGCGCACGCTGCGGTCGTCGTGGATTCTGTCGAAGAGGGCATCCAGCTCGGACAGCATGAACAGACTCATGGCGTTGCGCACTTCCGGCCGGTTCAGCGTGACGTGGATGACGTAGTCGAAGCGCTCGATCAGCAGTGTGGAATCACTCATAACGAAGTCCTATTTTTTCTTGCCCGGAAGAATGTCCATGGTTTTGCAGATGATGCCGAGCATTACTTCGTCGGCGCCGCCGCCAATGGAGGCGAGACGGCTGTCGCGATAGGCGCGGGATACCACGTTGTCCCACATGAAGCCCATACCGCCCCAGAACTGCAGGCAGCTGTCGCTGACTTCGCGCGCCAGGCGTCCGGCTTTCAGCTTGCACATGGACGCGAGTTTCAGCATTTCAGTCGGATTGTCGCCGGCGATGTAGCGCTCGCAGGTGGAGTAGACCAGCGCACGCAGCGCTTCCACTTCGGTCTGCAGTTCAGCGAGGCGGAAATGGATGTACTGGTTGTCGATCAGCGGCTGGTCGAACGCGTTGCGCTGCTTGGTGTATTCGATGGTGGCCTTGATGGTTTCTTCCAGTCCGCCGATGGCGTTGGCGGCGCCCCACATGCGCTCTTCCTGGAACTGCATCATCTGGATCATGAAGCCCTGACCTTCGATGCCCACCAGATTGCGGCGCGGGACACGCACGTTGTCGAAGAACACCTGCGCTGTGTCGGACGAACGCATGCCCAGTTTTTTCAGCGGTGTGGACAGGGAAATGCCGGCGGCATCGCGTGGCACGATGATCAGCGATTTGTTCTTGTGCTTGGCATCGTCGCTTGTATTCGCCAGCAGGCAGTACCAGTCCGCCTGGGTGGAGTTGGTGATCCACATTTTGGTGCCGTTGATGATGTAGTCGTCGCCCTGTTTCACTGCGCGGGTTTTGATGTTTGCCACATCGGAACCTGCGCCGGGTTCACTCACTGCGATGGACGCGACCATCTCACCCTTGATCGCCGGCACCAGATATTGCTGGCACAGTTCTTCGGACCCGAAGCGTGCGATGGCGGGAGTGGACATGTCGGTTTGCACGCCGATGGCCAGTGGCACGCCGCCGCAGTGGGCGCGGCCCAGTTCTTCCGCTGCTACCAGATTGTAGGAATAGTCCAGACCCATGCCGCCGTATTTCTCCGGCTTGCTGATGCCGAGCAGGCCCAGGTTGCCCATTTTCTTGAACAGCGCATGGGCGGGGAAGGGCGGCTGCTCTTCCCATTCCTCCACGAACGGATTGATTTCCTTCTCGACAAAGCTGCGGACGGTGTGACGGATTTCTTCATGTTCTTGTGTGAATTTCATGGTGCAGGTCCTCGAGTAAAAAAGGTTGATCAGAAGCGTCCAACACCGAAGGCGTTGGGTTGCAGTTCGCGCCGGCGTGCGTCACGGCAGATGTCCAGCACGTAAGCCAGCACCTTGCGCGTGTCGCGTGGATCGATCAGGCCGTCGTCCCACAGATGCGCGGTTCCGTACAATGCAGTGGACTGCTTTTCCAGATTGATGGCGGTCGTCTGTTCCAGCATGTCCAGTACTTTTTCATCCGGCTCCATGCCCATGGCGCGCTGCTTCTGCTCGGCCACGATGCGCAATACCTTGCCGGCCTGTGCGCCGCCCATGACGGCAGTCTTGTTGTTGGGCCAGGCAAAAATGAAATGCGGATCCAGACCACGGCCGCACATGGCGTAATTGCCTGCGCCATAGGAACCGCCCACCACCACGGACAGCTTCGGCACGCGCGCGTTGGCGACGGCCTGAATCATCTTGGAACCGTGCTTGATGATGCCGTTGCGTTCCGATTCAGTGCCCACCATGAAGCCGGTGGTGTTGTGCAGGAACAGCAGCGGACGCTGCGTCTGGTCGCAGAGTTGAATGAACTGCGCGGCCTTGGTGGCGCCGGCGGAAGTAATGGGACCATTGTTGCCGATCACGCCGATGGCATGGCCCTGGATTTCACACCAGCCGCAAATCGTCTGCTGGTCGACTTCGTATTTGAAGTCGAGGAAATCGGAACCGTCAGCAATGCGGGCAATGATTTCGCGGCAGTCGTAGGGGCGCTTGGCATCACTTGGCACAACTCCCAGAAGTTCTTCGCTGCTGTATAGAGGCTCGCGGAAAGGCTTTGCCGGTAACAGGGGCAGATGATCATTCCAGGGAATCTTGCGCATGATTTCCCGCGCCAGACGAATGCCGTCGGCGTCATTTTCTGCCAGATACTCCGCAGTGCCCGCCACCTGGGCATGCATTTCAGCGCCACCCAGTTCTTCGTCATTGGCAATTTCACCTGTAGCCGCTTTCAGCAGAGGCGGACCCGCGAGAAACATCTTGGTACGCTTGCGCACGGCAATGATGTAATCGGACAAGCCAGGCTGGTAGGCGCCGCCCGCCGTCGCATTGCCATGCACCACGGTGATCTGCGGAATGCCGGCAGCCGACAGACGCGCCTGATTGGCAAAGGTGCGCGCGCCTTCCACAAAAATTTCACTGGCGTAATTCAGGTTGGCGCCGCCACTCTCCGACAGTGTCACCGTTGGCAGTTTGTTCTGCGCCACAATTTCCTGCAGGCGTAGTGACTTGTGCAGTCCGGCAGGTGAGACCGTGCCGCCTTTCACCGCGCTATTGTTGGCGACCACCATGCAGCGCACACCTTCCACATAACCGATGCCGGCAATGACACCGCCACCGGCACTACTGCCGTCCTTGTCGTCATGCATCATGTAGCCGGCCAGCGACATCAGCTCGAGAAACGGCGAGCCGGGGTCCAGCAGACGATTAATGCGCTCTCTCGGCAACAGCTGGTCACGCTTGTCGAATTTGGGCTTGGCTTTGTATTCCGTATTCATTACCGACTGTTCGATGGTACGGAACTCATTGACCAGTTTCAGCATGTATTCGCTGTTGTTTCTGAATTCGTCACTGCCCGGATTGAGCATGCTTTCGATTACCGGCATGACTATTTACCCTCATCATCCAGAAAAAGTGCGGGAATGATTTCCCGGTGAAATCCGTCATAAGGCTTGGAATTTTTGTGTGCCTGCAAGGGATGGACGGCGACATTGCCTTGTGAGGCCGCGCCATCGATGCGCACGGTAGTGCCGCTGACAAATGCCGCGCCGTCACTCAGCAGAAAACAGATGTTGCTGCTGACTTCCGCTTCATTGCCCATGCGGCCCAGCGGCACAGCGGATTTCAGCGTTTTGATCACGGATTTGAAACTCTCGGGATAGGTTTCCATGCCGCTTGAAGTGATCCAGCCCGGCGCAACGGCGTTCACCCGCACCCCGGCATGGCCCCATTCATAGGCTGCGGTCTGCGTGAAATTCACCATGCCGGCGCGGGCGGCACCGGAGTGTCCCATGCCCGGCATGCCGTTCCACATGTCCGCCACGATGTTGACGATGGAGCCGCCGTGACGGCTCATGCACTGGTTGAATACTTCCCGCGCCATCAGAAAGCCACCGGTGAGATTGGTAGCAATTACAGCGTCCCAGCCTTTTTTGGAAATGGCCATCAGTGGCGAGGGAAACTGGCCGCCAGCATTGTTTACCAGACCATGAATAACACTGCGTTCCGCGACGATCTTGCTGACAACATTGCGCACAGCCTCTTCATCGCGGATGTCGCAGGCATTACTGCTGCACTGGCCGCCGTCCTCGCGAATTTCCGCAATTACCTTGTCGAGCTTTTCCTGCTTGCGCCCAACGAGCACCACATGCGCGCCCAGCGATGCCAGTTCGTGCGCCGTGCAGCGGCCGATACCACTGCCGCCGCCAGTCACGATGATGGTTTTATCCCTGAACAATTCCGGATGAAAAATGGAACGGTATCCCATGATCAGCTCGCCTGTTGTTGTAATTGTTGTGCAATGTCAGAGGAAACGGGCACCGGAAAATCCAGCAGCTGTTGCGCAAACGCCTTGCCTTGCGGATCAATCCGCAGACTGGCAATGCCACCACCGCCCAGACTGTTTTCCAGCAGAAAATTCAGTGCGTGCAGCCCCGGCAATTCCCAGCTTGATACCTTGCCGGTTTGCGGGTCCAGCACGTGCTGCATGTATTTTGCCACTGCGGTATTGGTCAGCGCGGCCTTGATGAACGGCAGATACTCCGGCTTGCGCGCAATGACGCCGATGTTGGAATGATTGCCCTTGTCGCCACTGCGTGCCCAGGCCAGTTGCACCAGCGGCACTTGCGCGTGGCTGTTCAGTCCTGTTGGCGCTTTCACCTGATCATGCAGGACGCCATCAAAATTATTGGCTGAGTTCACTGCAACCGGCGAAACCTGACCATTGATTTCCACCTGTGCCTGCACGGTGTTTTTCGGCACCAGACAGGAGAACAGCCGAATCATCGGCGACACTTTCGGACGTCCACCGACAATGCCGGTCAATCCCGGCGCCATGCCGGTACCAGCCTGCGCAATCTCCTTTGCAAACACTGCCAGTGCTTTTTTGTCGACGTGGCTGGCCGCAATCTTGACGATCACTTCGCGCGTACTGCCGCAACGTCCCTGCGCGCCATAGGTTGTTTCAGTACCCAGAATTTCCACATCGGTACGGGTGAAATCCTTCATGCCTTTTTCCGCCAGCAGCCTGCTGGTTTTCTTCAGCAGCGCGCCGCTGACCCGTTCGGCCTTGCGACGGGCATCGATGCCCGCCAGCATGAACGACGCCACCACCCGGAAGCCATCCGGGTACGTTGCGGATACCTTGTATTGATCTGTTGGCGGCAAGCCTTTCGCACCGTTTACCGCTACACGATTTTCGCCGATCTGCTCCAGCTGAACCTGGGTGAAATCGCACACGACATCGGGCAGGAAATACGCGTTCGGATTGCCGATTTCATACACCAGCTGTTCCGCCACGGTCGCGCAACTGACCAGTCCGCCGGTGTCGTCCGGTTTGGTCACCACAAAGCTGCCATCCGCTGCACATTCGATAACGGGAAATCCCATGTTGTCGTAACCGGGAACGCTTTCCCAGTCGGTAAAATTGCCGCCGGTACACTGGGCGCCGCACTCGATGATGTGTCCCGCCAGACTGCCCTGCGCCAGCTTGTCGTAATCATTCCACTGCCAGCCAAACTCGTGCACCAGCGGCGCCAGCACCAGCGCGCTGTCCACCACGCGACCGGTAATCACGATGTCGGCACCGGCCTGCAGCGCGGCCACAATCGCCGGCGCACCCAGATACGCATTCATGCTCACCAGGAACGGTGGCAGCGGCGTGCCGCGATCCATTTCCGTCACGCCCTGCGCCTGATATTCCGCAGCGCGTGGCAGCAGATCATCGCCACTCACCACTGCTACTTTCAGCTGCAGTCCGGCTGCATCAATCAGCTTTTGCAGCGCATCGCGACAGCCTTTCGGATTCACGCCGCCGGCATTGGTCACCACCTTCACACCCTGGGCGGCAATTTCCGGCAGCAGTGGTTGCATGACGCTGGTGACAAAATCCGTGGCATAACCCGCGTCCGGTTGCTGCATGCGGGCGCCCGCCATGATCGACATGGTGATTTCGGCGAGGTAGTCAAAGACGAGGTAATCGAGTCTGGCCTGACGGATCAGTTGAAATGCGGCCGTTTCCGTATCGCCCCAGAAGGCGGCGGCGCAGCCGATCTTGATGGTTTTTCCGGTCATGGGAAGCACTCCTTGACGCGAGCGGAAGACGGTTTCGCCCTTCAGGACAGCTTGCTGGTCCGGGAATAGGCAAAAGCCAAAGGTTGCACTACACTACCAAGCAAGCGCTTGGTTTGTAAAGTGCCTCAATCCGGGTAATGGCGATCCTGCTGATCTGGCTTTTTGTCAGGCTTTGCTGTATCTAGAGCCGCCCCGATATTTCAATCCATTCACAGGCGGAAATGTCCCCATGAACGATCGCGCACCGAAACTGGCCAATGGCATGGACGATACGCCTCGTGGTCGTCTGCTGGCCGCGGCCGCGCATCTGTTTCGCACCAAGGGTTTTGAACGCACGACTGTGCGTGATCTGGCGCAGGTAGTCGGTATTCAGTCTGGCAGTATCTTCCACCATTTCAAATCCAAGGAAGAGATCCTGCGCTGCGTGATGGAGGAGGTGATTCACTTCAATACCGATCGCATGAAGGCCGAACTTGCGCAGGCAAAAACGCCACGGGACAAGCTGCTGGCGCTGATCCGTTCCGAGCTGCTTTCCATTAACGGAGAGACTGGTGAAGCCATGGCGGTGCTGATATTTGAATGGCGCAGTCTCAGCGAAGACAGTCAGCGTTACATCCTGACATTGCGTGAAGTGTATGAGCAGATGTGGCTCGACACGCTTAATGAAGCGCAGGCTGCCGGGCTCATTCCTGCCAGTGTCGACACCTTCATCCAGCGCCGTTTTCTTACCGGTGCACTCAGCTGGTCCACCTATTGGTACAACCCGCAGGGCGCGCTCACCATCGATCAGCTGGCGGAGCAGGCGCTGACCCTGATTGTCCGATAAAAAAGCCCTTCTGATGGCCACATCGGACACGAAATTCAGCTGCGTGAATTTGAGTAACCTAACCCGGTGTTTTCATTCACAAAGCGGATACAAAAATTGAAAATCCATTGATTGAGTCACGGTTTATAAAACTGCTAGTATCGTTGAGCGTAAATTGCTCTACTGCAATTTAACGCGGAATTCCAGATGTTTTCCTGCGCATCGCCCGATGCGAGATGGGGTGGAAAGCATCATAAAAATTGCAAAAAACAAAAAAAATAACGGTGGAAGACATGAGCGCAATGGAATCGTCAGTCATGGAAATTGGGGGTGCACAGGAGCGCGGGCCTGACGCACGGGACAGAATCCTTTCCGCAGCAGAATCCCTCTTCGCGATTCGCGGTTTTGAAGGTGTTTCCACAACACAGATTGCCAAGGTCGCCGGCATTACCCAGCCTCTCATTCATTATCATTTCAAGAACAAGGAAGCCCTCTGGAAGGCAACGGTGTCCCGTCTGTTCGGCCGCATGTCCGACGAGTTTTCCTCGGAAGTCATGGGCTTGCCGCAGAGCGACAGTCGCCGTTACATGGTGGAAATGATCCGTTCCTATGTGAATTTCGTGGCGCGCTATCCCCAGTTCGGGCAGTTCATACTGCGGGAAGGTGTGCAGGAATCCTCGCGCCTGGCCTGGATGGTGGAGGAGTGGCTGAAGCCGCTGCTCAACCAGTTCCACGAGGTCTACAAAAAAGGAGCGGTGGAAGGCTGGGTCAAGGACATTCCGTTTCCGCAGCTGATCATGCTCATTACCGCTTCGGCCAGTCATTTCTTCTCGCTGGCGCCGCTGGTGAATTCGCTGTACGGCATCGATGCCAACAGCCCAGACCAGGTGCTGGCGCAGAGTGACGCTGTCGTGGAAGTGGCCGTCAATGCCATCCTGCGCGAGCCTGTGCGTGCGCAGGAAGCCCTCACAGCCTGATGATCGGCAACGGCTATCCCTTTGGCAAAACCGGGTATGTGATTCTGGAGGAGGGTGATCTGGACCCTTCCTCCTGGCAACTGGTTGTGCGCCACTACCTTGTCGTGAAACCTTCCGGTGAAACCGTTCCGGGCACATTCACTTTTCCGGAAGCGCAGGACCACATAAAAAACGCTGAATCAAAATTGTTGGAAAATGAATAAGTTATCGAGCTGGCCAAAAAATAACGCTTTTGGCCGTAGTGATTACTAACATGATGGATTTATTTCATTTTTCTGCATTTAACGTTTGACAGACCTGCCAGAATTCGTAAAATGGCGCCCACTTAACCGGGTGGTTAGCTCAGCTGGGAGAGCATCGCCCTTACAAGGCGAGGGTCACAGGTTCGATCCCTGTACCACCCACCAAATCCGGAGCGGTAGTTCAGTTGGTTAGAATACCGGCCTGTCACGCCGGGGGTCGCGGGTTCGA
>CAZBII010000115.1:0-14818 GCA_964491665.1 uncultured Moraxellaceae bacterium | reverse complement strand
GGGTGGAGAAGGGCTATCGCATGGGACGGATTGCGGTAAACCTGTCGGCGCGGCAGTTCCGTCAGACGGGCCTGGTGGATGACATTCATTTTATCCTCAGCGATGTGGGGCTCGCGCCGGAACATCTGGAACTGGAAATCACCGAAAGCATCGCGATGGATAATGTGGAAACCACCGTAGCCAAACTGGAAGTGTTGAAGAAAATGGGTCTGCAGCTGTCCATCGATGATTTCGGCACCGGCTATTCCTCGCTGAGTTATCTCAAACGTTTCGCAATCGACAAACTCAAGATCGATCAGAGTTTCGTGCGTGACATCGTCACCGATCCCAACGACGCGGCGATTGCGGCGTCCACCATCGCGCTGGCGCACAAGATGGGCCTGAAAGTGATTGCCGAAGGCGTGGAAACGGCGGAGCAGGTGGCGTTTTTGCGCGAGCAGGGCTGCGATGAAGTGCAGGGATTCTTTTACGGCCGGCCCATGTCGGCCGACGAATTCGAACTCATGCTGGGCGTGGCGCAAAAGCGTCAGCGCGCCAGCATGAATTGAACGGCTGCGTCAGATGAACGCCGCCTGGGTGGTGATCCACGGATTGGTAGTGTACTTGCGGTAGTGACGGATCAGCTTGTTGTTCACGGTGCCGCTGTTGATCGCCTTGTCCACCACGTAGGCTTTCCAGTCACACTGCTTATTGTTGAACTCGATGGTCGACCAGCCGTTCTGCGTGGTGTTGAAATAGCGGATATGCGGATTGGTCAGACGTACTGCCGTATTCGTCAATGCCTGCGCCAGCAACTGCTTTTCTCCGGTCGGCGTTTTCGCGCCAATCATGTCGAACAGACCCGCCGACGTCACCGATGGCGTCATGAATTCCACGCCGATGAAGTTGTCGTAATCGAAAATCGAGCGTTTGCTGTAATCCTTCTTCACGTGCGACGCGATGTAGGTATGCAGATCGCCCGTCACCACCACGAAGTTTTCCACCTTGTTGCTGGCCACTTCATTGTTGATCAGGTTGCGCTCGTAATCGAAGCCGTCCCACGCATCGACGTTAATCGGGATCTTGCCGTTTTTCAGCTGGATGCCCAGGCTGCCCATGTAGGTCTGGTTGCCCAGCAGTTTCCAGCGCGCGCTGGAACCTATCAGGCCATTGATCAGCCAGTCGCGCTGATCGCCGCCCAGCAGGGTTTGCTGGTCACTGGCCCAGTTCTGGCAACCGAACGGCACATAACGACCGAAGAAATCGCCTTCGCCACAGGGATGCGGTGTGCGATAGGTGCGGCCATCCAGCATGAACAGGTCCACCAGATTGCCGAACTGCACGCGGCGATAATATTGCAGGTAATGATGCGGATGCGTGCTGTCGGGATTCACCTGCACGCGCGCGGGAATGTATTCCAGCCAGGCCTGCTGCGAGTCCAGCATCAGCTGGTTCAGCAGATAGGGATTGTTGCCGAACGCGGGATCGAGTGTGTACGGATGATCCGGTGCACCCAGCGTGTCGCGCTCGTAATCCCAGTAGGCGTCGTTTGCGGTTTCGTGATCGTCGCGGGTGATGATGAAGGTGTGCTGCTCCATCGCTTTCTGCAGGAATGGGTCGCTGCGGTAGGTTTTGTACAGATGGCGGTAGTCGGCCAGATCCAGCGCCACAATGCCGTCGCTGGGCAGGATGATGCGGCGGTCGTCGAAGGGCAGGCTCTGGAAGCGCGGGTCGCCGGCGGTTTCATAAATGAAGTCGCCCAGGTGAATGACGAAATCCAGCGAGTCGTCGTTGGCCACATGATTCAGCGCGCCGTAGTAGCCGTTGGTGAAATCCTGGCAGGTGAGCAGGCCCAGTTTCAGCTTGCTGATCTCGGCGCCATAGGGGGGCGCGGTGCGGCAGCGGCCGGTGCGGCTCACGGTGTTGTCATATATGAAGCGGTAGTAGTAGCGGATGGACGGTTCCAGGTAGCCGTCGGTGTCGATCGACACGGTGAAATCGCGGTCCGCCTTGATGTGCTGGCTTTCCACCACGCTTTCGAACGCCAGTTGCAGGAAGTCGGGGTCGTGGGCCACCTGTACGAACAGGGCCTGGCCACTGCGGTGCGCGCTGGGGTCGATGCGGGTCCAGAGTACGACGCCGGTGGGGCTGGGGTCGCCGGACGCCACCGACAGGCTGAATACGCGGGCGGAATCGGTGTTGAGCGGCGCATCGGCGCGCACGATGCCGGCCTTGGCGGACCCGCTGGTGAAGGTGACAACGTATGGGGTGGCAATGCCGGCGGCGACGAACGAGAGGAACTTGCGGCGGTCAATCGTGCTCATGGAGGGCTCCAGTGACATCCATTGTTTAAGCCAGACACGCATTTGCAGGTGGGTGCTGGCCAGAATCCGGACCGGCAGGGGTTGCCAGTTAAGGCAGGGTAGAGGGGCCACCCCGGTTCGGAAAGTGCGTTTTTTAGCTTTTTATTGTGGTGTTTGTATTTCAGTCGCGAAAATTTCGAACATTTTCGAAGGCGGCTGAGGGGTAAATCTAATCTTTGTGGTACTAATGTTCAACATTGCTGACGGACTGATCAGCCACGCTACCCAGCATACCGTCCGCTCGGTTTACAAGCCAGAATGAATCGGGTACAAAGCCCCCCACCTTCTGCCCGTCGTATCGAGGTTGTCCCATGTCCGAAGTGACCGCTTCCGGAGCCTTCAAACCCGAGATTTTTCAGCCGGTTGTCCCGCCCGTGGAGGATGCCTGTGATACCGACCTGTCTGACGACACCGGCGCTTCCGACGATGCCGATGACACCTCCGGCCCTGCCGCCGTCGCCAAAAAAGCCAAAACCAATTTCAACAAGCTGCAGAAACGTCTGCGGCGTGAAGTCGGGCAGGCCATCGCCGATTTCAACATGATCGAGGAAGGCGACAAGATCATGGTGTGCCTTTCCGGCGGCAAGGATTCCTACACCATGCTGGACATCCTGCGCAGCCTGCAGCGCGACGCGCCAGTGAACTTCGAACTGTTCGCCGTGAACCTCGACCAGAAGCAGCCGGGCTTTCCCGAAGACGTGATTCCGAATTACCTGAATCAGGAAGGCGTGCCGTTTCACATCATCGAGGAAGACACCTACAGCGTGGTGAAAAGCATTATCCCGGAAGGGAAAACCACCTGTTCGCTGTGCTCCCGTTTGCGCCGTGGCAACCTTTATACCTACGCGGAAGAAATCGGTGCGACGAAAATTGCGCTGGGCCACCACCGCGACGACATCATGGAAACCCTGTTCCTCAACATGTTTTACGGCGGCAAGCTGAAATCCATGCCGCCGAAACTGCTGAGCGACAACGGCAAGCATGTGGTGATCCGTCCGCTGGCCTACTGCCGCGAGAAGGACATCATCCGGTTCGCCGAGTACAAGCAGTTCCCCATCATTCCGTGCAATCTGTGCGGCTCGCAGGAGAATCTGCAACGCAACGCGATCAAGGCAATGCTGCAGGAATGGGACAAGAAATTCCCCGGCCGGCTGGAAACGATTTTTTCCGCGCTGCAGAACGTGGTGCCGTCGCATCTGGCGGACACGCAGCTGTTCGATTTCAAAAGCCTGACGCAGATGAGTGAGCAGGAGCGGGCGCAGGCGGGCATGAAGCTGGATCTGGTGAATCTCGGATAAAGGAAATTCCGGTTGCTGAATTATCTCTGGGGCGCATTTTTTCTGGTCGGGGCCATTGTGGCCCTGCTGCGCTTTTTCGGCGGTGACGCCAGCATTTTTCAGGCCCTTGTCACCGCCACATTTGATTCCGCCAAGCTCTCGGTGGACATTGCGCTGGGGCTGATTGGCGTGCTGGCGCTGTGGTCCGGCCTGTTCCGCATTGCCGAGCAGTCGGGCCTGATTAACAAAGTGGGATTGTGGCTGAGTCCCGTGTTCGAGCGGCTGATGCCGGAAGTGCCAAAAGGCCATCCGGCGCAGGGCGCGGTGACGATGAATCTTGCTGCCAACATGCTGGGGCTGGACAACGCCGCCACGCCGCTGGGCCTGAAAGCCATGCAGGAACTGCAAAGCCTGAATCCCTCCCGCGACACCGCCAGCAACGCGCAGATTCTGTTTCTGGTGCTGAATTCCTCGTCTGTCACGCTGCTGCCGATCACCATCTTCATGTACCGCGCGCAACTGGGCGCCGCTGATCCCACCGCTGTGTTCATTCCCATTCTGCTGGCCACCATCGCGTCCACGTTGGTGGGGCTGATCGCCGTCATGCTGCTGCAGAAAATCCGTCTCGATGCTGTGCTGCTGGCGTTTTTCGCCGGCTTTTTCCTGCTGGTGGGCAGCTTCATCTACTGGCTCACAGCGCTGCCGGCCGACCAGCTGTCGCATCATTCACAGGTGCTGGCCAATGGTCTGCTGGTGGCGGTGATTGCGGGATTCATCGGCATCGGCCTGTATCGCAAGGTGGCGGTGTATGAGGAATTCGTGTCCGGTGCGAAGGAAGGCTTTGAAACCGCCGTGCGCCTGATTCCCTATCTGGTGGCGATGCTGGTGGGGATTGGTGTGTTCCGGGCGTCCGGCGCGCTGGATGCGGTCGGGCGCGGCATGGCGTGGCTGTGCACGCAGCTGGGTATGGATACCGCGTTTGTCGATGCCTTGCCGGTGGCGCTGATGAAACCGTTCAGCGGCAGCGGCGCCCGCGCCATGATGCTGGATGTGATGAACACCCACGGCGTGGACTCGTTCGCGGCGAAAGTGGCGGCGGTGATGCAGGGCTCCACCGAAACCACTTTCTACGTGCTGACGGTGTATTTCGGCGTGGTGGGCATTACCCGGATTCGCTACACGCTCTGGTGCGGTCTGCTGTGCGATGTTGTCGGCCTGACCACTGCAGTGCTGGTGAGCTACTGGTTTTTTGCCTGAGTGTTCAGAGCGTTGCCATGTTCAGCCGGCGTACAGCAATCTTTGCTAGGATGGGAACAGGCCGTGCCTGCATTCCCTTGCCTCCATCCAAAGGTGATTCATGCGTTTCCAGACTGGTTTCCTAGCGCTGTTGTTTTCCCTGTCCATGACCGCCACCGCCGGCTCGATGCGCTGCGACCGCTCCATCATCAGCGAAGGCACCAGCCAGTATGAAGTGCTGGCCAAGTGCGGTGAGCCCGCCTACCAGCAGCTGATCGAGGAACCGGTCACCGTGGTGACCACCACCCAGGCGCAGATCCGCACCAGTACCGACGGCCAGCCCGTGCGCCAGGAAGACATCGCCGTGCAGGAATTGGCGCCGCTGTATCGCACGATCGAGCGCTGGACCTACAACCAGGGCTCCGGCAAGTTGCTGCGGGAAGTGGATTTTCTCAACGGCGAAGTCATCCGCATCAGGACCGGTGGCCGCGCGCCCTGACCGCACCCCGCCGTGAACAAATCCCCCCGATCTGCCATAATTCCTGCAATTTATAATTGTCAGGGTCGCCATATATCCCATGAATGTCAGCCGCGTCGATCTCAATCTGCTGGTGTATCTGGACGTGCTGCTGCGGGAGCTGAATGTCACCCGCGCGGCGGAGCAGCTGGGCATTACCCAGCCGGCGCTCAGCAACGGTTTGAAGCGGCTGCGGGAACTGTTCAATGATCCGCTGCTGATCCGCTCCAGCGAGGGCATGAAACCCACCGAGCGCGCCCTGGACCTGCAACCCCGCGTGCGCCAGATCCTCGCCGAGACCCAGTACCTGCTGGAGCCGCGCCAGGAATTCAAACCACTCACCAGCCGCCGCGTGTTCCGCATCATGGTGAGCGACTACGCCGAAGCCACCCTGATTCCCGCGTTGATCAAGCACATCCGCAGCGAAGCACCGCACATCATCCTCGACTTTCTCACCCCCAGCGACGTCAGTTACCAGGACATGGAGCAGGGGCGGGTCGACATGGCGATCAACCGCTTCGACGAAATCCCGCAGTCGTTTCACCAGACCACGGTGTGGAAGGACAGCTTTTCCTGCCTGATCAACCGCGACAATGCCATCGTCGACAACTTCAATCTCAAAACCTATCTGCAGGCGCAGCATATCTGGGTCAGCAAGACGGGCATGGGCGTGGGATTTGGCATCAATCCGGAAAAATCCGGCGGTCTGGGCTGGATCGATTCGGCGCTGGCGCGCATCGGCAAGAAGCGCAAGATCACGATTTTCACCCGTCATTACCAGATGCCCGGCCTGCTGGCGCAAAACAACGATCTGGTGGCGACGCTGCCGACGCGGATCGCGCGCATGCAGGCGGAAAATCCGCGTCTGGCGATGAAGGAGCCGCCGTTCTACATTCCGCCGTTTGAACTGAAAATGGCCTGGAGTCCGCTGCTGCATCCCAACGCCGGCCACCAGTGGCTGCGACGGCTGATCATGTACACGGCGGAGAAACTGCAGGAAGCCGAACCGGTGGTGCTGGAACTGCCGGAAGCGGTGCCAGCGCCGGACAAGCCGCTGGATGCGGACCGGCTGTAAACCGGAAATGTTCGTTCAGGAGATTTGCAGCTGGCGCAGGTGCGCGGCGATCTGGCCCGGCAGCGCATTGGGCGCCACGTCCAGCTGGTAGGCGATATTGTCCAGATGCCACTGTACGGTCGTCACCGACAGCTGCAGTGTTTCCGCCACATCCACCAGGCTTGAACCCCGCGCCATCTGCTCTGCGATTTCCTGCTCCTGCACCGAAAGGCTGTCCAGCGTCTGCTGCCAGTGCGGCGACGGCAGATCCAGCACCCCCAGCGTGCGGAACTTGCGTATGTGCTCCGGGTTCAGGATGCGCTGGTGTGACAGTGCCAGCCGGATCATGTCGTCCATGCCGGGCAGGTCGTCGATCAGTCCAAACAGCATGCCGGTGGCTTCCGCCTGGGTGAGCGTGTCGTTCAGGCGGCGATAGGCGGAACTGATCTGGCCGCTGCACAGATCCAGATAGGCAATGCACATGTTCAGCGACAGGAAGCGGATCGGATAACCGTGATCCACGCTCAGATGCAGCAGCTGCTGTGCCAGCGCCCGTGCCTTGTCGAACTGTTCATGCTCCATGTGCAGGATGATGCCCGCCAGCACCCAGCACTCGCGCGCTTCCCACTGCATGGGACGGGAAGTGTCCAGCGCCAGATTCACGTTGTTTTCCAGCGCCGATTGCTGTGCCAGATGGAGCAGTTCGTTGCTGTTGCCCTTCGCATAGGCCAGACGGATTTTCTCGAACAGCGCGTGTGCCCGGAAGGTGGAGGAGCCACTGGCCTGCGCCATGGCGTCGAGCTGCTCTGCCAGCACATGCGCAGCAACAAAATCGCCGCGCCGTGTGTGCAGGCGGATCAGTGGCACGCTCAGGTAACGCTGCAGGTCGATGCTGTAGCCGGGCTGGCAGTTGCCGAGCAGATCCTGCAACAGCGTCTCCGCCTGCAGCGGCTGGTCGCCCTGGTACAGCAGCCAGGCGCGGAATCCTGCCATCAGGGCGTGCGCATTGTGGGCCTCCTGCGGAGCGATGGCGGCCAGATACTGGTCGCAGGCGATGATCGCGTTGCGAATGTCGTTATTCAGATAGGTGGTGTTGGCCAGCAGATAATGTCCCAGCGACTGGCCAAACACATGCACGTTCTGACGCAGATGCTGCAGGGCTTGTGATGCGCGCTGACGGGTGGTGCGGAAATCGCACTGGTAGAGTGCCTGCTGGGCCGCAATGTTGTCGATGGAGGCGCGCACATCGCGGGAAATCACCGGCATTTTCTGCAGCCGCGCCAGCAAGTCCAGATGCTCGTCGGTCAGTTTGCCGCGGAACAGCTGCATGATGGCGAACAGGGTGGCCATTTCGATGTCGGACCGTTTCTGCGCCTGCAGGAACAGGTTTTGCCAGTCTGTCGTGGCACTTCCCGGCTGGCCGCGCAGGATCAGTTTCTCCGCCGCCTGCAGCTGGCCTGCCATCCCCAGCGCCCAGGCACAGGCGAACCGGGTGTCCGGGTGGGCCAGCAGGGCGGCTTCACCCAGTTCCCGAATCCAGTAGAAGACCGGTTCGGCCTGACCGGCGCGAATCCAGGCGTGCAGGCAGCGATGCAGCATCTCCTCGAAGAATCCGCGCTGGCTGTGTTCCCGTGCCAGACGGCAGGCCTGCTCGCGAGCATCATTGTCCACCAGCCAGGTGCAGGCGCGGGCGATGATGCGGTCGCGCTGTTCCTGCGGCAGCTCACGGAACTGATGCAGCAGGTGGTCGCGGAACAGGGCGTGATAATGAAACCAGGCCGGTCCGGAAGCGCTGCTATCCTGCCCCGGCAGTGCTTCGATGAACAGGGCGTTGTCAGTGAGTTGGCGGATATGTTCAGCGCTGCGGGTGGTGTGCAGCAGATAGTCGCCGAGCCCGGCAGAGAAGCGGTCAAGAATGGCAGTGTGCACCAGGAACTGATTCAGCGCCGGCGACAGTCTGGCCAGCACACCGTTGCACAGATTGGTGAAGACCTGGCGTCCGAACAGTTCCGCATCCAGCGCCGCTTCGTCCGCGCGCTGGGCCAGCATGACCTGCGCAAGCTTGACGCCGGCCGGCCAGCCTCGTGTGTACTGGAAAATGCGCTGAGCCTGTTCCGGCAGGCAGTGTTTGTTTGCCTGCTGCAGAAAATCGGCGGTTTCCTGCGCGCTGAAAAACAGCTGCAGCTGGTTGAGCTGGCCCAGTTCATCCCGCAGCGCCCAGCGGTGCGTATCGATGGAGGTGGCGTGGCGTCCCGACAGAATCCATTTCACCCGCGGCGGCGACAGCTCCAGCAACTGCTGCACGAGTGGTTTCCAGTGCGCGTCATCCAGCCATTCAAAATTGTCGATGATGATATGCAGTGTGCCGGGCAGCCGGTTCAGGCCGGCAATGAAAGTGGACAGTGCGAAGGCGGTCTGCCGGATTTCGTCGGCCTGTTGCAGTGCTGCAAAGCCGCTGAAGGATGGATAGCAGGTCCGGATGGCCGCGCTCAGTTGGTGAAAGAATTCGGTGGGTGTGCGGGGAATGTCATTCAGGCGCAGCCAGGCGATTGGCTGTGTGCTGGTCCGGGTACGGAAGTACTGCGCCAGCAGAACCGTTTTGCCGGATCCCGTGGGAGCAATGAGAGTACAGATCTTGTGACTGGACTGGTCAGCCAGAAACTGCAGCAGCCTGGGACGCGAAACAAGTGAGGTTTCTGCATCTGCTGCGGGTGGCCGTGGTGCCGTGGTAGTGGCAAATGGAACGACGGATGACATATTCCGGGTCCGCTGATTATTGTTATTTTGTTGTTATGTAAGGGCTGGAGCGCTATTTCGACCCTGCTTCCTGTCCGCTCACTCTGATGGATCAGATGTGGTCCATGTCACAAAATAGCCAGCCACGCTCTATGAATAACGTTTAGCGGGAACGAGTTCAAGCAAAATTTGTACAAAATGAGTTTGGGAAGGAGGCGGCTGGTCGGCGCAGTGTCGCAAGTCTGGCGCTCCGGTGGATTGCACAAGCAAAAAACCCGGCGCGAGGCCGGGTTCCCTGTTGTTTTCATTTGTTCCGGGTTCAGTGGCCGTATTTGGCCTTGAACTCGCGCCGACGGCGGTGCAGGACAGGCTCGGTGTAGCCGTTGGGCTGGGCGCAACCTTCGAACACCAGTTCGCAGGCGGCCTGGAAGGCCACGCTGTCGTCGAAGTTGGGGGCCATGTTGCGGTAGGCCTTGTCGCCGGCGTTCTGGCGATCCACCACGGCTGCCATGCGTTTCATGGTTTCCAGCACCTGCTCTTTCGTACACACGCCGTGACGCAGCCAGTTGGCGATATGCTGGCTGGAAATGCGCAGGGTGGCGCGGTCTTCCATCAGGCCCACGTCGTTGATGTCCGGCACCTTGGAGCAGCCGACACCGTGGTCGATCCAGCGCACTACATAACCCAGGATACCCTGGGCGTTGTTGTCCAGTTCCTGCTGGATTTCCGCCGCAGACAGCTGGGTGTTGCCCAGCAGCGGAATGGTCAGGATGTCGTCCAGCGAGGCGCGCGGGCGGCTGGCCAGATTGTCCTGCACCAGTTTTACGTTCACCTGGTGGTAGTGCATGACGTGCAGGGTGGCGGCAGTGGGCGAGGGCACCCATGCGGTGTTGGCACCGGCTTTCGGATGCGCGATCTTGGTTTCCAGCATGTCTTTCATCAGGTCCGGCATCGCCCACATGCCCTTGCCGATCTGCGCCTTGCCGCGCAGGCCACAGGCCAGGCCAATGTCCACGTTCCAGTTCTCGTACGCCTGAATCCAGGGCTGGGTTTTCATCACGCCCTTGCGCACGACCGGGCCGGCTTCCATCGAGGTGTGCATCTCGTCGCCGGTACGGTCGAGGAAGCCGGTGTTGATGAAGATCACGCGCTCTTGCGCCGCGCGGATGCATTCCTTCAGGTTGACGGTGGTGCGGCGCTCTTCGTCCATGATGCCGATCTTCAGTGTGTTGCGCTTCAGGCCCAGAGCCTCTTCCACGCGACCGAACAGTTCCACGGCGAAGGCCACTTCTTCCGGGCCGTGCATTTTCGGTTTCACGATGTACATGGAGCCGGTGCGCGAGTTGCGCAGCTTGCCCAGGCCTTTCAGGTCGTGCAGGGCGATCAGGGTGGTCACCATGCAGTCGAGGATGCCTTCGGGCACTTCTTCGCCTTTATACAGTACGGCTTCGTTGGTCATCAGGTGGCCCACGTTGCGCACCAGCAGCAGCGAGCGGCCGTGCAGGGTGACGGTGCCGCCATTGGGTGCGGTGTAGACGCGGTCGCCGTTCATGCGGCGGGTCATCTGCTGGCCGTTCTTCTCGAAGGTGTCTTCCAGCTTGCCGGTCATCAGGCCGAACCAGTTGCGGTAAACCTCAACCTTGTCTTCGGCGTCCACTGCAGCGACGGAATCCTCGCAGTCCTGAATGGTGGTGATGGCGGATTCCAGCAACACATCCTTCACCCAGGCCGGATCGGTCTTGCCGATGGGATGGGTGCGGTCTATCTGGATTTCGGCGTGCAGGCCATGCTGCTTCAGCAGGATGCCGCTGGGCGCGCTGGCGTCACCCAGGTAGCCGGCCAGTTCGCCGGGATGTTTCAGGTGCGCTTCCTTGCCACCCTGCAGCGTCACGGCCAGTTTGCCGTCCTTGATGAAATAGCGCTCGGCGTAGCGGTGACTGCCCTCGCTCAGCGGGGCGATGCTGTCGAGGAAATCACGGGCGATGGCGATGACCTTGGCGCCGCGCGCCGGATTGTAGCCAGGGCCTTTCTGGCAGCCGTCGGTTTCGGGAATCACGTCGGTGCCGTAGAGCGCGTCATACAGCGAGCCCCAGCGTGCGTTGGCGGCGTTCAGCGCATAACGGGCATTCTTCACCGGCACCACCAGCTGCGGGCCGGCAATGTGGGCGATTTCGTCGTCGACGTTTTCGGTGGTGATCTTGAAGTCGGGACCTTCCGGCAGCAGGTAGCCGATCTCGGTCAGGAAGGCTTTGTATTCGGTCATGTTGACGGGCTGGCCGGCGCGGGCCTGATGCCAGGCGTCGATTTTCGCCTGGATGGCGTCGCGCTTCTGCAGCAGGGCTTTGTTCTTCGGCGCCAGGTCAGCGAGGATCTGTTCGAACTTGCTCCAAAAGGCATCGGGTTCCACACCGGTGCCGGGGGCGATTTCGTTGGCAACCAGGTTGTAAAGAACGGTGGCGATGTCGAGTCCGCCTTTCTTGATGCGCTCTGTCATGTCGTTTCCTCTATGGATGAGTGCCTGCGATAACGCATGCTTGGTGTGGCGCTAACCTGTGCAGGGCGCGCCCGTCAAGGGGGAGGGATGATGCAATCTTGAAAAAGGGCTGTCAAATTATTTCCAGATGTGACTGCGCAGTCGTTCAGGGCGTGATTTTCTGCTGCATCCGGTGCCGCTTTCCAGGCGTCATTGCCGTTTCCTGCTCCCGTTTTTCTGTTGCCGTTTGCGTTGAAGTTAACGCTCCAGAATCGTGACTTTCAGCTCCAGTCCCTGATTGCCCTGCTTGAGATTGCGGGTGCTGGCAGTGAAGCTGTCGCCGCTGCTGTTGCTCTGCACGCTGGTGCCGGCGAAGGGCGTCCATACATCCGGTTCCACCAGCAGTACGGATTGCGCTTCGGTGGTTTCCACCTGCTGCTGGTTGCCGGGCGTGCGGCGTTGATTGGTGGTGTACAGTTCCAGCCGCACCTTGTCTTTCACAATTTGGGGAATGACATACACGCCGTTGCCGACGCTGCGGTATTCAGTGCCCATGCCGCCGCCATACGGATTGAGAAAAACGTAGCGTGTTTCCGGCCGCTCCTCGCCGATCTGCAGAAAACCCTGCTGGCCTTCCATGACGCGGATCTGCTGCGTGACGTTGTCGTTGCGGGTGGAGAAGTGTTCGCGCGTCACCACGCGGGTCTGGATCCTGCTGTCGCGGCTGGAGCCCTTGTACACGACGATGTTGTCGCCGGCGTCGGCCTCTTCTCCGCCAATCCGCACGCCCTTGCGCGCGTCCTGATACTGGATGTCGGCGCTGTTGCGGTTGATCTGGTCGCTGATCTGGTTCGAATAGCGCACCGAGATCAGCAGATTGCGCAGGGGCCGGTCGATTTCCTGCAGCATCTCCAGCAGCTTTTCCTGACGCGACGCCGGCGCCTTCACCAGCAGCTTGTTGCGGTAGGCGGTAATCTTGTCGTTCACCCCCAGCATGGGTTGCAGCACCGGTACCAGCTTGTCCGCCGGCATGTAGGTTTCATAGATTTCCGACACCTGTTCCTCGGCCTGTACCGGCAGGCAGGCAAACAGCATTGTCGCGACCAGAATGAGGATGCGGATCACAGATGGACTCTCCGTAATTCCTGACAGGGTTCGCTGCGCTCCCAGATTTCGTTGAACCAGCGCGATTTTTTCACCGCGTCCGGCACCGCGCGGAATTCGCAGTGGCCGCGCATGTAGCCCAGGGCAAAACGCTTGACCATGCCGATGTCATCAACGATCAGGAATTCGTCGTTGGCCTCTTCATATTCCTCGGGAACGCTGCGGATTTCGATGGAGGAGGGCAGGCGCTTCTGCAGCTCCACCAGGCGATGGCCAAAGCGCGTGGCCTTGTCGGCGCTGCGCAGCAGGACGTGCAGCGTGCAGTTCTTGCGCTGGCGGCAGACCTGGGAGGCCGTCTCCACAAACCCGGCCTGGTCATACAGTTCGTGGTCGAGTTCCTGGGTGAAAATCTTGATGCTGCGCATGGCCTGTTCCGTCATGCGGTTAATCGCACAGCGGAAGTCGTCGACACTCTCCAGCAGGACAGTGCCGGTGCTTTCTCCCACGATCAGTTGCGGTGCCAGATTCTGGATCGACATAAACCGGTCTGTTTCGACGTTGGATGTCCATCAAGTTTAACACCGATTTCCGGGTTGGCCCGGGCCTGGGTCACGCCAGGTCTGCGTCGTCGTCCCCGTCTTCGAAGTCGTCGTTTTCGTCGTAGAGTTCATCGACGAAATAGAGGATGCCCCGGTTCAGCAAGTCGGTGAGAAAACGCAGGTTTTCCGGCGTGCGACAGAACATGGCCAGGGTGGCGGGCCGGTAGCTGCGATGCTTGCACAGGTAGAGGATCATCGACTGGGTCAGCGGCGGAATTTCGACTTCGGCGCCGTTGATGAAGAAGTGCTCCGGACGCAGCACGTCGCCGGTATACAGCATGCGGCTGGCTTCTTCCTTGCGCAGGGCCTGGTTGCCCGCCAGCAGATCCTGCACTTCCGCCTCGGTGTAGTCGTCTTCCGGCGGCTCCGGGTCCTGTTCGTATTTGGTCTGCGACAGGTAGCCGGCCATCCACAGGGCAATCTTCTGCGGATCGGACACCGCGCGGCGCAGGATCTCGGCCACCCGCTCGACGGCTTCCGGCCCGATCCAGCCGGGGTTGGCCTGGATATTCAGGTCCTTGTCTTCATAGCGGCGGTCCTGGGCGCAATCGTCGAACAGGGTATGGACGAATTCCATCAGGATGTCCTGCTCGCTGGGCGCGCGGAAACCGACGGAGAGCGTCATGCAGTCGTTCTGCGCCACACCGAAATGGGCGAGGCCCGGTGGCAGGTAGAGCATGTCGCCCGGGTTCAGCACCCACTCCTGGTCCGGCTGGAAATCCTTGAGGATGCGGATCGGCAGGTTGGGCAGCAGCGGGGTGGTGTCGTCGCATTGCTGGCCCAGTTGCCAGCGGCGCTGGCCGTGGGCCTGGATCAGGAAGACGTCGTAGTAGTCGTAATGCGGGCCGACGCTGCCGCCAAACGGCGCGAAGCTGGCCATGATGTCGTCGATGCGCCAGTTGGGAATGAAGTTGAAATGTTCCAGCAGGTCGGCGATCTGCGGCACGTAATGGTCCAGCGCCTGGATCAGCAGGGTCCAGTGGGTCTGCGGCAGGTTCTTGAAGGTCTTTTCCGTGAACGGCCCGTGGCGCAGCTCCCAGTCCACCGGGCTGCGCTCGATGATGATGCGCGACTCGATTTCCTCTTCCAGTGCCAGCCCCGCCAGTTCGTCCGGCTCCAGCAGTCCTTCGATACCGGGAAAGGCGTTGCGGATCAGCAGCGGTTTTTTCTGCCAGTAGTCCCGCAGGAAAGTTTCCGGCGTGCGGCCGCCGAGGATGTCGAATGTCTTGCTGCTCATGTCAGATCTTCTTCGCCTGTTGCGCGGCATTGCCGATGTAGGAAGCCGGCGACAGTGCCCGCAGCCGGACTTTTTCCTGCTCGGGAATTTCCAGCGTTTCGATGAAGGCGACCAGGGTCTCGCGAGTGATGGCCTTGCCGCGGGTCAGTTCCTTCAGCTTCTCGTAAGGTTTCTCGATGCGGTAGCGGCGCATCACGGTCTGGATCGGCTCGGCCAGCACTTCCCAGGCGGAATCCAGATCGT
>CAZBII010000114.1:0-14915 GCA_964491665.1 uncultured Moraxellaceae bacterium | reverse complement strand
GCCGCGCGCTTCTACAAGACCCGCTCCATCGCCAAGAAGATGATCGAAGGCGGCAAGGTGCATTACGAGGGCAACCGCGTCAAAGCCAGCAAGGAAGTGGCTGTCGGCGCCACCATCCGCCTGCGCCAGGGCATGGACGAGCGCACCGTCATCGTCACCGCACTCGACAGCAAGCGCGGCAATGCCACCCAGGCCGCCAACCTGTACCAGGAAACCGCCGACAGCATCGAAAAACGCGCCCAGGCCGCCCTGCAGCGCAAGGCCCTCGGTGCCGCCCATCCCGGTGCCGCCGACCATCGCCCGAACAAGAAAGAACGCCGCAAGATCACCCAATTCCGCCAACAGCAGACCGACTGACATGAACAACAGCGACACCAGCCAGCGATTCCTCCTCAACGACAGCGCCATCCGCGGCCAGTGGGCCCTGCTCGACAGCAGCTTCCAGACCGTGCTGGCCAAACACGACTACCCCCTGGAAGTGCAGACCCTGCTGGGGGAAATGATGGTGGCCGCCGTGCTGCTCACCTCCACCCTCAAGTTCGACGGCAGCCTGACCATCCAGGCCCGCGGCGAAGGCGTGGTGCACCTGATCACCGTGGAATGCACCCACGACCACCAGCTGCGCGCCGTGGCCCGCTGGCAGGGTGACACTGCCGGCCTCGACTTCAAGGCCCTGCTGGGCCAGGCCGTGCTGGCCATCACCATCACTCCCGCCAAGGGCGAGCGCTATCAGGGCATCGTCCCGCTGAGCGGCGACAGTCTGGCCCAGTGCCTGGAATTCTATTTTTCCCAGTCGGAGCAGCTGCGCACCCGGCTCTGGCTGCATCACGGCAACAACCGCGCCGCCGGCCTGCTGCTGCAGGTGCTGCCCTACAACTCCGACCGGCAGATCGATCCCGAGCAGCAGAACGAGGACTGGAACCGCATGTCCGCACTGGCCGACACCGTCACCGCCGACGAACTGCTGAACCTCGACAGCCAGACCCTGCTGCACCGTCTGTTCCATGAGGAAGACGTCATGCTGTTTGCGCCCGAGCCCGTGGTTTTCCGCTGCACCTGCAGCCGGGAACGCACTGCCGAAGCCCTGGTGCGCATCGGCCGCGAGGAACTGGACGGCATTCTGGCGGAGCAGGGCAGTATCGATGTCACCTGCCAGTTCTGCAACCAGCTTTACGTCTTCGATTCGGTCGACGTGGCCATGCTGTTCCAGCAGAACCCGGCCCCGGAACCCGGCAGACAGCACTGAATCGCGACCGGAAACGGGCACAAGCGGGCGGCGAAAGCTGCCCTTCCCGAGCCTCCAACGTAAGCGCTCACACACCCCATAATGCGCGTAATTGTTAAATATTACCGCCCGCCAAGGCCTGTTTATGGCGGTATCCAGCATGAAAGTTTTAGCGTTTTTTACTGCGCTTTGGCATAATGCGCGGCTCTTATACCCCCGGCGGGCATCCTCCATCACGCGGCCCGCACGAATTCCGGTTTAATGCTTCTGTAATTTTCAATTAGCAATCTTCGGCCACAAGCCGCTAGTGAGGACGTAGGAAATGACAAACGCAACGAGCACTGCTCCCGTCAATTACACCGACATGAGCAGCACCTTCCTGGTAGAAGAAGCCATCAAGCGCGGTGAAGGCCAACTGGCCGACAACGGCGCCTTCGTCGCCAAGACTGGCGCACGTACCGGCCGCTCCCCCATGGACCGCTTCATCGTCGACGAACCCAGCACCAGCGAGCACATCCACTGGGGTCCGGTGAACCGCAAGTTTCCTGCTGACAAGTTTGACGCCCTGTGGAACCGCGTTGCCGAATTCGTAACCCACAGTGACACCTACGTTTCCCACCTGCATGTCGGCGCCGATTCCGATCATTACCTGGCCGTGAAAGTCACCACCCAGACCGCGTGGCACAACCTGTTCGCCCGCTGCCTGTTCATCCGTCCGGAAAAGTGGAACCCGAAAAACAAGGAGCCCTGGCAGATCCTGCACGCACCCAACTTCGTGTGCGACAAGGAACGCGACGGCACCAACAGCGAAGGCTGCGTGATCCTGAACTTCGCTGCCCGCAAGGTACTGCTGGCTGGCATGCAGTACGCCGGTGAAATGAAGAAAGCCATGTTCTCGGTGCAGAACTTCCTGCTGCCGGAAAAATCCGTACTGCCGATGCACTGCTCCGCCAACGTGGGCGAGGACGGCGGCGTGGCCCTGTTCTTCGGCCTGTCCGGCACCGGCAAGACCACCCTGTCCGCCGACCCCGACCGCTACCTGATCGGTGACGACGAGCACGGCTGGGCCAAGGGCGCAGTCTTCAACATCGAAGGCGGCTGCTACGCCAAGTGTATCGACCTGAGCCAGAAGAACGAGCCGGTGATCTGGGACGCCATCCGTTTCGGCGCCGTACTGGAAAACGTCATCCTGAACCCTGAAACCCGCGTTCCTGACTACACCGACAGCTCGCTGACCCAGAACACCCGCGCCGCTTACCCGCTGGAAAACATCGCCAAGCGCGTGATCGAGAACCGTGCCGGCGAACCCAAGCACGTAATCTTCCTGACCTGCGACCTGAACGGTGTAATTCCCCCGGTTTCCCGCCTGAACAACCAGGCAGCGGCCTACCACTTCCTGAGCGGCTACACCGCGCTGGTCGGCTCCACCGAAATGGGCTCCGACGCCGGCATCAAGACCACCTTCTCCACCTGCTTCGGCGCCCCCTTCTTCCCGCGTCCGGCGCACGAATATGCTGAACTGCTGATCAAGCGCATCGAGGAATTCGATTCCAAGGTGTACCTGGTCAACACCGGCTGGACCGGCGGCCCCTACGGCACCGGCAAGCGCTTCTCCATCCCCACCACCCGCGCCGTGATCACCGCGATCCTGAGCGGCGTGCTGGACAACACCCCGACCCAGCACATCGACATCCTGAACCTGGATGTACCGCTGTCGGTGCCGGGCGTTGATCCGCACCTGCTGGTGCCGGAAAAAACCTGGAGCGACAAGGCTGCGTATGTTAAGCGCGCCAAGCACCTGGCCAAGCTGTTCAACGAAAACTTCCAGAAGTACCCGGACGCCGCTGCCGAAATCAAGGCTGCCGGCCCGCACGCGTAAGCGGTCTGGAACAACGCATGGAAAAGCCGCTTTCGGGCGGCTTTTTCGTTTCCGGCCGATCCGCAGCATGGACTGGGCTGCCGGGTTACACCAATCCGCAAGCCCATGACACACCGCATCCCGCCGAGCGCACGCAACAACGCCATGAGTGACGACCTGCTCCAGACACCATTTGGCCAGTTCCAGCTGCAGCCGCTGCATCATCACCCGCGCTCGCCGCTGCGGGCCTGGAATGCCGCCGATGAATTGCTGTTGCAGGAACTGGCCGCGCGCGGACTGGCGGACAACTCAGGCAACGCGCCCCGCATCCTGCTGGTGAACGACAGCAGCGGCGCACTGGCCACTGCGCTGCACCACTTCCGGCCGCACAGCTGGAACGATGCCTTCACCGCACAGCTGGCCCTGCGCCAGAATCTGCTCCGCAACAATCTGGCGGAAGCCGAGGTCCACTTCATTCCCGCCCACCAGCCGCCACTCGGCCATTACGATGTCGTACTGCTCCAGCTGCCGAAAACCCTGTCCCTGCTGGAATACCAGCTGACGCAGCTGCGCCCGCACATCCATGTCGAAACACGGGTGATCGCGGCTGGCATGGTCAAGCACATGGCGAAGACCATGATCGACCTGTTCGGAAAAATCATCGGCCCTACTCACACCTCGCTGGCAGAGAAGAAGGCGCGTCTGATTTTTTCCCAATTCGATCCGGCGCTGAAATACACGGTGCCACCACCGCTGCAATACAGCATTCCCGGCACACCGCTGCGGCTGGTCAATCACGCCAACGTGTTTTCGCGCCAGCAGATCGACATCGGCACCCGCTTTCTGCTGGAACACTTTCCTGATCCGGGCCAGGCGCAATCGGTGCTGGATCTGGGCTGCGGCAACGGCGCACTGGGCATTTATGCCGGCTGGAAACACCCGCAGCTGGCGCTGCATTTCACTGACGATTCCTTTCTCGCCGTGCAGAGTGCGCGCGAGTCGTTTGTGCTGAACGGTCTGCATAATACGGCGCATTTCCATCACGGCGATGGTCTGGACCAGTTCACCGGCAGCGTGGACGTCATTCTCTGCAATCCGCCCTTCCACGAAGGCACCAAGGTGCACACCGAGATTGCCGCCCGCATGTTCCGCGACGCGGCGCGTCACCTCAATCCCGGCGGCACCCTGCATGTGGTGGCGAACCGCCATCTGGAATATCTGCCACCGCTGAAACGCCACTTCCACCCGGTGCAGGTCACCGCCAGCAACTCAAAGTTCGTCGTCATCCGCGGCGCGACGAAACTGAAATAAATTGACGCACAACACAACCCGGCATTTACACGCGGTGCAGACTCTTCACCAACCATTGCCAAGGAAGCCGCCGTGCGCATACACACCCTGTCAGCCGGATTACTGCTGGCGATCTCCACGATCGCCAGCGCCGTTGAACTCTTTCCCATTCCCGACAACGTGCAGCAAGCGCCGCACCCCGCCCGCCGCAGGAACTGCTGGATTTCCGCAACGACCTGTTGCGCAGCAAACTCAGCTGCGGCGATCTGGGCAACCTGCGGGACAAGCTGCTGGACCGCATCAGATCCGAACCGCAGAACCAGAATTACTACCTGAACCGCGTGAGCATCGTCACCGAAGTCATGACAACAGGAGGCTGCCTGTGAAACGCATCATCGCCCTTCTTCTGCTGCTACTGGCACCCTGGCTGGGCACCACAACACTGGCCGCCGCCGAGCCGGACGCCCAGGGTGCATCCGGCAAAGTCAGCGCCCTGCTGGACAACCTGAAACCCAGCGGCGATGAGCAGCTGTACATCCAGGCCAACCCCGGCCCCTCCAGCCTGGATTACCGGTTGCAGCAGGAGGAAAACCGCTTCTACCTGATCGTGATGATCACCCTGGTCACGCCGGTGATCCTGATGATTCTGCTGCACTACGTGCGCAGCAGCCGCAGCTTCACCGATCAGGCCATCATGCACACCAGTGGTCTGGTGCTGGTGATTCAGGCCACCACTGTCGTGGTGCTGGCGTCCACTACCACCGAGCAGCTCTCCACCGCCATTGGCGTGCTGGCGGCCATCGCCGGCTACCTGTTCGGCGCCGCCCGCAACCGCAAGGAAGACAGCAAGCCCGGCAGCGAGTGACCGGACGACGCCCTCTCCCGCGAGAGGGCATTCGTTCAAGTTTTGACCGCTCAAGCCTTGACACGCTCATTATGTGCAACAACAATATAAGCATGTATATCAATTTCTGGATGCATGCAGCGTGAGTGATTCCGGCAACACCCCCCAGCCCCAGCAGTCCCTGGGCTTCATCCTCAGCGATGTGGCCCGGCTGGTGCGCCGCAACTTCAACCGGCAGGTACAGGATCTGGGGCTGACCCAGGCGCAGTGGCAGGTGCTGGCCCACCTGTCCCGCAACCAGGGCATCCGCCAGATCCAGCTGGCCGACATTCTCGACATGCAGCCCATCAGCGTGGCCCGCATCATCGACCGCATGGAAGCCTCCGGCTGGGTGGAGCGCCGTCCCGACCCGGCCGACCGCCGCGCCTTCAATCTCTACCTGAAACCCCAGGCCAACCCGATCCTGGAAAAAATGTGGGAACAGGGCGCCCACACCCGCGCCCAGGCCCTGAAAGACATCCCCGTGGCAGACCAGGAATCGCTGCTGCGCATTTTGCTCAGGATGCGCGAAAACCTCGGCCAGGACGCCGACAGCTGAATCCGCGAGGTATCCCAATGACCGCAACTGCTTCCCCCGCCCCCCGTTTCAACCGCCTGCGCCATGGCCTGATGGGCCTGGGCATCCTGCTGGCAGCCGGCGCCGGCCTGTGGACCTGGCTGGCGGGCGACCGCTATGTCAGCACCGACAACGCCTACATCAAGGCCGAGAAAATCCTGCTGACCCCGGATGTGTCCGGCACCGTGGTCTCCGTTGCCGTGACCGACAACCAGCGCGTGCACAAGGGTGACGAACTGTTCCGCATCGACCCGGCCCTGTACCGCATCGCCGCGGACAAGGCGCAGGCGGACCTGGCCACCGCCGTCATGCGCATCAATGAAATGAAAGCCCTCTACGCCCAGAAACAGGCCGATCTGGAGCGGGCGCAGGTGGAAGCCCGCTATGCCGAGCGCGACCTGCAGCGGCAACTGTCGCTGATTGCGCGGGGATCAGTGTCCGAATCCCAGCGCGACGGCGCCGAACTGCAGCGCGACAAGGCCCGCAAGGACGTGACCCGCCTGCAGAGTGAAGTGGCCGAAATCCTGTCCTCGCTGGCCGGCAAGCCCGACATCGCCGTGGACGCCCACCCACTCTACATCGCCGCCCGCGCCGCCCTCGACAAGGCCAATCTGGACCTGGAACGCAGCGTGGTGCGCGCCCCGGCCGACGGCATCATCGGCAGCGCGCCCAGCGTGGGGGAATACGCCCGCGCCGGCCTGCCGCTGGTGAATTTCATCGGCACCGGCCAGGTCTGGATCGAAGCCAATTTCAAGGAAACCGACCTGACCCACGTGCAGCCCGGCCAGACCGTTTCCATCCATGTGGACACCTACCCCGGCCAGACCTGGACCGGCAAGGTGGAAAGCATCAGCCCCGCCAGCGGCTCGGAGTTCTCCATCCTGCCGGCACAGAATTCCACCGGCAACTGGGTGAAGGTGGTGCAGCGCATTGCCACCCGCATCAGTGTGGAAGACGGTCCGCAGGATCTGCTGCTGCGCGCGGGCATGAGCACGGAGGTGGAAATCGACACGGCAGATCCCGCGCCCGCACAACAGGCCCACAAGGACGAGCAGCCCGGCCAGCCGCAGGACTCGTGACATGAGCGGCACCGCCCGGCACACGGCACTGATCACCGGCTCCATCATGATGGCCACCATCATGCAGGCGCTGGACACCACCATCGCCAACGTGGCCCTGCCGCACATGCAGGGCTCGCTCAACGCCACGCAGGAACAGGCGTCGTGGGTGCTGACGTCCTACATCGTCGCCTGCGCCATCATGACCGCGCCCACCGGCATCCTCGCCGCGCGCATCGGCCGCAAGCGGCTGTTCCTGATCAGCGTGGCCGGTTTCACCTTCACGTCGGTGCTGTGCGGCGTGGCGCAGAACCTGCCGGAAATGGTGCTGTTCCGCCTGCTGCAGGGCGTGTTCGGCGCCGGCCTGGTGCCGCTGTCGCAGGCGGTGCTGCTGGACACCTATCCACGGGAAATGCATGGCCGCGCCATGTCGATGTGGGGCATGGGCGTCATGCTGGGGCCGATCCTGGGACCGAGTCTGGGCGGCTGGCTGACGGAATATTTCAACTGGCGCTGGGTGTTCTACATCAACGTGCCCATCGGCATCGCCACCTTCCTGGGCATCCTGTTCTTCCTGCCGGAAACGGAAAAGAATCCCGGCCGCCGCTTCGACTTTTTCGGCTTTGCCCTGCTCAGCCTCAGCATCGGCGCGCTGCAGCTGATGCTGGACCGCGGCCAGAGCAAGGACTGGTTCGAGTCCACCGAGATTCTCATCGAATGCGCCCTGGCCGGGCTGGCGTTCTACCTGTTCGTGGTGCACATCCTGACGGCGCAGAAGCCGTTTCTGGAACCGGCCATGTTCCGCGACCGCAACTATCTGGCCAGCCTGATTTTCATCTTCGTGGTGGGCATCATCATGCTGGCCAGCATGGCGCTGCTGCCGCCGTTCCTGCAGAACCTGATGGGCTATCCGGTGCTGACCACCGGGCTGGTGATGGCGCCGCGCGGACTGGGCACCATGCTGGCGATGCGCATTGCCGGACGCCTGACCGACCGCGTCGACGTGCGCATCCTGATGCTGACCGGCCTGCTGCTGACGGCCTATTCCCTGTGGGAAATGAGCCTGTTCACCACCGAAGTGTCGACGACGACCATCGTCATCAATGGCCTGATCCAGGGCTGCGGCATGGGCTTCGTGTTCGTGCCGCTCAGCACCCTGGCCTACTCCACCCTGGCACCGCATTTCCGCAACGACGCTGCCGCCGTGTTCAGCCTGATGCGCAACATCGGCAGCAGCGTGGGCATCTCGATCGTCACCAGCCTGCTGGCCCGCAACATCCAGATCAACCACGCGGAACTGGGCACCCATCTGGTGAATTACGGCGCCGAGTTCGGCCTGGTGCAGGACATGACCGAGCAGCTGGTCATGGACAACACCAGCGGCGCCCTGCAACTGCTGGACGGCATGGTCACCACCCAGGCCGCCACCATCGCCTACCTGAATGACTTCCGGCTGATGATGGTCGTGGTGCTGCTGGCCACGCCGGGACTGCTGCTGCTGCGACCGCAGCCGGCGTTGCCAGCGGTTCGCGCCGCAGCGCCCGTCGCCGACTAGCCGGAATGCTGATCCGGGTCAGTCCCCGCAGCAGGACGACTCCCGGCGCTGGCAAAAAAGTGGTATGTTCCGCCGCACCAACACCCCCACATCCCGCGATAACGCCATGACCAGCATCCTGAATCTCGACGCCCTGCGCAGCGCCACCGTGCAATCCGATCCCTTCCCCTATTTCACCGTCGACCAGTCCATCCTGCCCAATGCGGTCATGGACGTGATCCGTGACTTCCCCAGCATCCAGGACGGCGGCAGCTTCAACCTCGACGATGTGAAATACGGCCCCCAGTTCGACCGCCTGCTGAAAAATCTCGACACGCCGGACTTCCGCAAAATCCTCTGCGACAAGTTCAGCGTGGACGTGATGGATCTGCCGATGATGATCACCCTGCGCGGCTACTCGCGGCAGAAGGATGGCCGCATCCACACCGACTCGAAAACCAAGGTGCTGACCATCCTGATTTACCTGAATGAAAGCTGGCCGGCGGAAACCGGGCGCCTGCGCATCCTGCGCAACAAGGACGACATGAACGATTATGTGGCGGAAATCGTGCCGGGCCCCGGCGCGCTGCTGGCGTTCAAGGTCACCGACAACGGCTGGCACGGCTACCCGGCGTTCGAGGGCAAGCGCCAGTCGATCCAGATCAACTTCCTCACCGACGCAGGCGCCAACCGCAAGCACCGTTTCTTCCACGGCCTCAGCGCCAAGCTGAAGAAACTGCGCCGCAAGGGTCAGCAGGACGACTACTGATCAGCGCATGCCGGCCATCAGCGAGGCCGGTGGCAGCAGCGAACCGGTCACCGGCAGCCGCACCACCGCCTCCAGGCCGCCGCCCTCGCGATTGCGCAGCTGCACCCGGCCGTGGTGCATGTCCACGATGCGCTTGACGATGGCCAGCCCCAATCCGGACCCTTTCGTGGTCCGGCTCTGATCACCGCGGGCAAACGGCTGAAACAGATCCTGCATATCCTTTTCCGACAGCCCCGGCCCGCGATCCGCCACGATCACGCAGATCTCGCCGTCCTGCAGGCCACTGCTCACGTCGATCTCGCCGCCGCCGTGCCGGATCGCATTGCCGATCAGATTGCTGAACAGCCGTTTCAGCGACAGCCGCTTCAGCAGGATCGCCGGCAACGGCTGCAGACTGGTCCGCAGCACAGCACCCTCCGATTCAAACTGCGACACCACTTCCACAATCACTTCGTTGAGATCGCCGGTTTCGGTTTTCTCGTCGCTGCCGTCGCGCACGAACAGGATGAACTGGTTGAGGATCGCGTTCATGTCCTCGATGTCGCGGATCATGCCGTCGGTGAATTCGGATTCGCCCAGCAGCTCGGCGGTCAGGCGCATGCGGGTGAGTGGCGTGCGCAGATCGTGGGAAATGCCCGCCAGCAGCAGCGCTCGCTCGCGGTTCACCTGCTGCAGATCCTTGCTCATCTGCATGAAAGCCTTGTTCACCGCCTGGATCTCGCGCGGACCGGTTTCCTGCGTCAGGTTGGTAATGACATCGCCGCGACCGATGCGCCGCGCCGCCTCCGCCAGCCGCTTCAGTGGCCGGTTCAGCTGGCGCACGAAAAAGAATGTGAGAATGAAGGCGATCGCCGGCGTGGCGATCATCCAGGTGACAAAGGCAATGGCATCGTAGCGACCGAAATTTTCCAGCGGGAAGCGCACCCACAGACCGGCCAGCTCCGGCGTCGTCACCCACACACCCGGCTCCGGCTTGAAGCCCAGCCGCACCTGCGCGCTGCTGCCCAGCCGCTCCCGCACCGGGTCCACGAACAGGCTGCCGAACAGGCCTTCATTGCCGAGCGCAATGCTGGACGGATCGGTGCTGACATCCATCTGGTGGGTCTGCGCCATGCGGTCCATGAATGCCTGGCGGCGCTCACTGTCCACCAGCAGCTCCATGGTGTCGATCTGCAGCGCCACCAGCTGCGCATTCTGGCGCACACCGGGCAGATACAGGTAATGCAGCGCAAACCACAGGGTGGAAATCTGGCTCAGCAGCAGCACCAGCCCCACCAGCACGATGGTGCGCCAGAAGGCGGAATGGGGAATCAGTTTCACTTGGCGGCGCCGTCCGGCACGAACACGTAGCCGACACCCCAGACGGTCTGGATATAACGGGCGTTGGACGGATCATCCTCGATCATGCGGCGCAGGCGCGACACCTGCACGTCGATGCTGCGTTCCATGGCGCTCCACTCGCGGCCACGGGCCAGATTCATTAGCTTGTCGCGGGTCAGCGGCTCGCGCGGATGCTGCACCAGCGCCTTCATGACCGCGAACTCGCCGGTGGTCAGCGACACCACTTCGCCGTTCTTGGTGAGGGTGCGGGTGGACAGATCCAGGGTGAACGGGCCGAACGACACCACTTCCTCCTGCTGCGACGGCGCCCCCGGCAACTCCTTCACCTGCCGGCGCAATACGGCCTTGATGCGGGCCAGCAGCTCGCGCGGATTGAAGGGCTTGGGCAGGTAATCGTCGGCGCCGGCTTCCAGGCCGCTGATGCGATCGGCATCGTCGCCCTTGGCGGTCAGCATGATGATGGGAATCTGGTTGCCGGTGGAGCGCAGACGGTTGCAGATCGACAGGCCATCCTCGCCCGGCAGCATCAGGTCCAGCACCATCAGGGAATACAGCTCACGCCCCAGGGCGCGGTCCATCTGCTCGGCGTCGGCCACTGCCTTCACGGTGTAGCCCTGCTCTTCCAGATAGCGCTGCAGCAGCGAACGCAGACGGGCGTCATCGTCCACCACCAGAATCTTTTCGAGTTGTTCCTGTTCACGGGCAGCGTCAGCCATGGTTTCACCTGCAGGTCGAAAGGAATTGGAACATTGACCGGTTACGGTACCGGCAACCGGCCTCCAAGTCATGGGCCGGCATGTCCGCTATTTGTTACAAGAATTATGACAGGAGCCACCCGCTTGCGGGCAAATAAAAGACTAGTTGAAATAGCTTCGGACAAATGGGCGCCGAATGCGTCAAATTCCCGTAGCCATGACCGGCGGATTTTGAAACAATCCCCGCCCATACTGTTTTTCCCGGAAATCAGCCTGGATTAACCAGTTTCCTGTGTGGAGTGGACCTGGATGACGTCATCGGATCAGACATCGTTCGAGCAAGGCTTTTCCCTGCACCATTCGCGTGCCAGGGATGACCGCGCCTCGCTCACACTGCTGATCACGCTGCAAAGCAAAATCCTGGCAAGCCTGTCCGACCTGATCAAGACCCTGTTCAGTCACACCGACGACGCCTTCTTCGAACAGGCTGAAACCGCCCACAGCAACAACGAACAGAATCTCTTCTTTGAAGCCATGCGCGAACTGCGTCTGCACGCCCACGACGTGGACAGCCGCTTCCGCGAACTGATGGCCGCCGAATTCGACCGCCTGCAGGCCCGCGAGCCGGAGCGCCCGCGCCGCACGGATGCCGACAGCGGCCTGGCCCTGGTGGACAAGGACAAGGTGGAAATCGACGTGGCGGTGGGCAACATGCGCGCCCGCCTGCGCACCCAGTATCCCGACCTGCTGCTGCATCTGGCGCGGCGCCTGAATCACTATCTCGACATCGACTGGCTGACCGAAAGCAACAACCCGCTGGGCCCGGACAAGCTGGTGGACCATTTCGTCGAGGCTGCCGTGCAGCTGCAGCTGCCGCTGAAAATCCGCCTGATGGTGTACAAGTATTTCGAGCGCCATGTCATCGACAACCTGCGCCCGCTGCTGGAAGACGCCAACAAAACGCTGAGCGACGCCGGCGTGTTGCCCAACATCCAGCCCGAACGCGTGCGCAGGCCCGCATCGGCACCCGCCCAGCCGGACACACCGGAAAATGCCGCAGCCACCACCCTGAAGACCCTGCAGGAAGCCCTGCTGCCGCTGGACGAGGCCACCCCCTATTCCATCCCGTTTGCCGACGTGCAGGCGCTGATGGCGCAGTTCTATTCCTCCAGCCTCAACCACCGCCTGTTTGCCGTGCAGCCCGGTCAGCCGGGGCTGGAACTGGACAACCACACCCTGATGGCCGTGCTCAACCGCCTGCAGGATGCCCAGGCCCACTCCACCCACGATGACGAGCCGCACAACCAGGTGGACCATCTGGACGTGCGCCTGCTGCTGGAACACCAGCTGGCCCACACCGCGCGCGAAACCGGCGCCCGCAAGCTGCGCCAGGTGGACGACGATGTCATCAATCTGGTCAGCATGGTATTCGAGTTCATCCTCGACGACCGCAACATGGCGCCGGAAATTTCCCTGCTGCTGGGGCGCCTGCAGATCCCGGTCATCAAGATCGCGCTGCAGGACAAGCGTTTCTTCAGCGAGGCGGATCATCCCACCCGCCGCCTGCTGAAACTGCTGTCGCAGGCCGCCATCGGCTGGGAAAAGGAATCGGTGCTGCAGCGCGACCTGCTGCTGGAAGAAATGCGCATCGTGGTGAACCGCATCCTCAACGAATTCAACGGCTACAACCTGGACCTGTTCAGCACGCTGGAGCAGTCGTTCGGCCGTTTCCTGCAGGAAGAAATGCAGCGCGCCGATCTGGTGGAAAAGCGCGTGCTGCAGTCAGCGCAGGGCCAGGCGCGCATGGAACAGGCCCGCCGCCTGATCAACCAGCTGATCAACGACCGCCTGCAGGGCAAGACGCTGCCATCCGTGGTGATCGACATGATCGACGGCCCCTGGCGCGTGCTGATGCTGCAGATCCTGCTGCGCCACGGCCGCGACGCCGACCCATGGCGCGAATGCCTGCAAACGGTGGACGACCTGATCTGGAGCATCCAGCCCGCCAACGCCGCCATGGACCGCGAGCGCTGGGTGAAAATGATTCCCCTGCTGCTGAAAAGCATCTGCAACGGCCTGGAAAGCATCCGCCACCCCGGTATCGAAGTGGACAAGTTTCTGTCCGCCCTGTGGGAAATCCACGGCCAGATCCTGCAGAATCCGCCGGACAAACCGCTGCCCGGCAGCCGCACCGTGGACCACACGCTCACCGAGCCGGCCTCGTCGCGCCGCAGCGCCATCGAGCGCCAGCGCGAACGCATTGCCGAACGCAGCGCGCTCTACGATCCGGACACCCCGGCCAACGCCGAACTCAAGCAGCGCATCCTGGGCCTGAAGGTGGGTCAGTGGGTGGAAATCAACGCCGAGGACGGCAAGGCGCGACGCTGCAAGCTGGCGTTCCGTGAACCGGAATCGGACCTGTATCTGTTCGTGTCACGGCGCGGCCACAAGGTGCTGGAAACCGATCTGGCCAGCATCCTGCGCATGATGCACACCGATGAACTGCGCCTGATCCAGAGCGGTTCGATCTGGGACCGCGCCCTCAGCATCGTGCTGGGGCGGATGATGGGTGCAGAGAAAACGGCGAAAGCCTGATCTGAAAATCTGAAAAATTCAGCCGCGAAAATCCCGCCCCGTACCGAGCAGCCTCAGGCGCGCCAGCAGCAGCAACACCCCCGGCCAGAATGACGTATTGACGATGTCATGCAGGCTGGCCTTCCAGCGCCAGTGTCCCACCGTGTTCAGATCGTCGCGCATATCCAGCAGCTCGCCGGCCATCGCCACCAGAATCACCGCCAGCCAGGGCAGCACCGAGCGGAACGAGCGGCGCCACAGCAGCGCCGCCACCAGATACACAATCAGCCCCACATAGATATGCAGCGCATCCCGCGACAGGCCGGTAAAGCCCATCACCAACAACTTGGTCATCTGCACTGCCGAGGTTTCCATACTGCCCCTTTTCCTGTTCGTCGCCGCTGCCGGCATTTAACCACAGCGCCTGCCATCCATTCAGTGCGGCATCACGCAAGTCTGCATCCGCGTGCCCATCAGCAATGCGCGATCAACGCTCCAGCACCGCCCACATCGGCAACAGCAGCGACGCTCCCAGCGCCTTGCTGCGCGCGCCATCCCAGCCCGTGTGCGGATTCGGGCGGGCGGCGTTGTCCTTGAACGGCATTTCCACCGTGAACGCCGGACAGTGGAAATGATTGCCGATCCAGGCGGTCGCCATTTTCAGATTGGCCTGACCGGGCGCCCTTCTCGGATAACCGTGCTCAATCTGGAAATCCGGGCAGGATGCCAGCCAGGACTGCCGGAACGCCTCCTCCAGCGCAGCAAGACGCTCGTCGTAACCGGGTGTGCCTTCGCTGCCAGCCGCAAAGTTGTAGGGAATCGTTTCGTCGCCGTGCGCGTCGATGCACAGGTCCACGCCCACCGCCTGCATTTTTTCCCGCACCAGAAACACTTCCGGGCTGCGCTCCAACGTGGGACTTTCCCACTCGCGATTGAGATCGACACCGTTGGCATTGGTGCGCAGATTGCCCAGCACGGCGCCATCAGGATTCATGCGCGGCACCACATGGAAAACGCACTTTTCCAGCAGCGCCTGTGCCAGCGAATCGGAGCGGTCGAGCAGACGCTCCACAAACCCTTCCGCTGCCCATTCCGCCATGCTCTCGCCGGG
>CAZBII010000113.1:0-14917 GCA_964491665.1 uncultured Moraxellaceae bacterium | reverse complement strand
CATGGCCAGCGGCGAGCGTCCCAAACCATGCAACAGCACCACGGTTTCAGTCGGCATGATCATTTCCTTGGTTTAATTCCGGAAAACAACGATTTTCTTGAGCATTAAACACTGCTTAATTAAGCTGGCGCTACACTGGTAGCAACCCAGCATAAAAACAACACTCAAGGCACCGGACAAGTATGGCACGTCGCAGCGATCATTCACGGGAAGAATTGCACAGCATGGCCATTGATGCCGCCCGCGCGATCATCAGCCAGGAAGGCATCGAGGGCGTCAGCGCGCGCAAGGTGGCGCAGAAAATCGGCTACACCGTGGGAACCCTGTACCAGTCGTTCGAGAACATTCACGATCTGGTGCTGCACGCCAACGCCTTCACCCTGTCGGAACTGCTCACCGAACTGGAAGATGCCCACATGGGCAACCGTGATCCGCAGCAGCGGCTGGTGAAAATTGCCGAAGCGTACCTGCGCTTTGCCAACACCCACGAACGCCAGTGGGCAGCCGTGTTCCGCCATACCCTGCCCCGTGGCTATCTGATGCCGGACTGGTATCAGGCCCGCATCGATGCGCTGTTTGCCCTGGTGGAAAACGCCCTGCGCGCACTGGCGCCCAAACGCAGCCGCCAATCGATCCAGCTGGCCTCACGCGCGCTGTTCAGCGGCGTGCACGGCGTCTGCATCCTGCACACCGGCAACAAACTTTTTTCCGACACCATCGCATCGCCCCAGGCGCTGCTGCAATCACTGGTGAAACACTACCTGCATTCCTGGCTTGCTGAAGGAAAACCCGGATGAAACATGACAGCAAAACCGAAACCCATTCCCAGTTCGGGCTGATGAAGGAGCGCCGCTTTGCGCCGTTTTTCTGGACCCAGTTCATGGGGGCATTCAACGACAATGTGTTCAAGAACGGTCTGGTGGCACTGATCACCTTCAACGTCGCCTTTCAGACCGGAATCAACCACGACACCATGAACAACCTGCTGGCCGGCATGTTCATCCTGCCGTTTTTCCTGTTTTCGGCGCTGGCAGGGCAACTGGCGGACAAGTACGACAAGGCGCGCCTGATCCGCTACGTGAAAATATTCGAAATCGTGATCATGACGCTAGCCGCCATCTGTTTCTATTTCCACGTGGTGTGGGGACTGGTACTGCTGCTGTTCATGATGGGACTGCACTCTTCCCTGTTCGGGCCGGTGAAATACAGCATCATTCCCCAGCACCTGCAGCCAACGGAACTGGTGGGGGGCAACGCACTGGTGGAATCCGGCACCTTTGTGGCCATCCTGCTGGGAACCATTACCGCCGGCGTGGCCAGCCAGCTGGAAAATGGACCACTGGTACTGGGCATGCTGGTGATCCTGTTCGCCGTGATGGGCTGGCTGGCCAGCCGGCAGATTCCCGACGGCCCGGCGCCCGATCCCACGCTGAAAATGCGCTACAACATTTTTCGCGAGAGCTGGCACACCGTGCAGTTCAGCCGTGAAAACAAATCGGTGTTTCTGGCCATCATGGGCATTTCCTGGTTCTGGTTTCTGGGCGCAGCCTACCTTACCCAGATCTACAACTACGCCAAGTTCGATCTGCACGGTGCGCCATCGGTAGCAACCGGTCTGCTGGCCATCTTTTCCATCGGGATTGCGCTGGGATCGCTGCTGTGCGAACGCTTCTCCGGTCACAAGATCGAACTGGGCCTGGTGCCGCTGGGTTCCATCGGCCTGTCCATTTTTGGCATGGACCTGTACTTCCACACGCCGCCCATGATCACTGGCGACCCCATCAGCATCGGCACGTTCCTCAGCGATCCACACAGTTATCGGGTCTTGCTGGATTTCATGCTGATCGGCATGTTCGGCGGCTTCTACATCGTCCCCCTGTATGCCATGGTGCAGGAGCGTTCCGAGGAGCATCACCGCTCGCGCATCATTGCGTCGATCAACATTCTGAATGCACTGTTCATGGTGGTATCGGCCGGTGCAGGTGCCCTGTTCCTCGGCGTGATGGATCTGTCGATCCCGGAATTTTTCCTGGTACTGGCGATCATGAACATCGTGGTGGCCGGATTCATCTATTCGATCATTCCCGAATTTTTCATGCGCTTCCTTATCTGGATCATCACCCACACCATGTACCGGGTGAAACACACTGATCTGGACAAAATTCCCGACGAAGGACCGGCACTGCTGGTATGCAATCACGTATCCTACATGGACGCGCTGATCATTGCCGGTGCCTGCCGCCGCCCGGTGCGTTTCGTAATGTTCAAACCCATCTACGACATGCCGGTGCTGAATTTCATTTTCCGCACGGGCAAAACCATTCCGATCCATTCCAAGAACAGTGATCCGGTGACGTATGAAAATGCGTTCAGGCGCATTTCAGAAGAACTGCGCGACAACGAAGTGGTGTGCATCTTTCCCGAAGGCAAACTCACCACCACCGGCGAAATCGATGAGTTCAAAAATGGCGTGGAAAAAATCCTGGCGCTGGACCCGGTGCCGGTGGTGCCGATGGCGCTGCGCGGTCTATGGGGCAGCTTCTTCAGCCACAAGGACAGCAGTGCCATGAGCCGGTTGCCGCGCCGGTTCTGGTCGAAGGTGGAGCTGGTGGCTGGCGATGCCATTGCACCGGAACTGGCCAAAGCAGCCCTGCTGCGGGAAAAAGTGCTGGCGCTGCGCGGAGACTGGAAATAGAAAACGTTGCAATCAGCGCTGACCGGTTTGCCGCATCAGCGCTGCCTGCAGGGGCGAGGCCCGCAACCGCGGCTGTTGCGGATTCGCCAGATAGCGCTGCCGCAGCGGCTCCATCAACTGCCGGGTAAAATCCTGGTAGTGCCTCGCCACCTGATCCACGGGAATGATGCCCGAACCGATCTCCACGATCATGTTGCGGTGAAAATCCACATAGGCGCGCACATCAATCAGATTGAACAGTTCCCGGATCACTGTGGCGCGCAGTGGTCGCGTTGCATTGGTCATCAGCTCCACGATCAGGCCGCCACGCCGGTACAGCAGCAGCTCCTGCAGCCGCAAATCCAGTTCCGCCAGCTGGTCCAGCAGCAGATCCGTCAGCGGGCCTGAATCCAGCAACTTCAGCTGCAGATTGAGAATGTCACGCAGCTCGACTACCAGCGCCGCATCAATCGCACCGCGCACGATCTGGTAAATAACGCCGGTAATGATGGTGTTGAAGGTGTCGACAAACTCCAGCTTGAGAGTCGTGCCCAGTTCCAGCTCGGGAATATCGAGCACGGCAGCGAGAAAGTCAGGCCCGGCATGACGCCGGTAATCCAGCACGGTGATACCGGAGCCACGAACGGCCCGCACCAGCTGCATGCGACTGAGCGTGCGCAGCGCCATGCGCAGCGACGTGCGATCCACGCCCAGGGTCTCTGCCAGCTGACGCTCCGCCGGCAGACGCTCTCCCGGCTTGAGCACACCGACATAGATGCGCGCAATCAGCTCATCCGCAATGAAATCCGGCAGGTTTTTTTCCATTACAGGCAACACAGGTCGTTGTTATTTTTCAAAAGTCTAACACAGTTCGGAAAAAACACTGGGTGACCCGGGCGAGGTAGAACCGAGCAGGAACACGGAGGAAAGCAGAAAGGAAGAAATGTCGTCTGTGGTGGAATGGCAGGGGAAAAATGTGTGCGGCGATAACTGTTCAGGCCACCTGCCGGCGGTATGACGATGAATCGTCGCTGCGATTCATCGCCAGTTTGCGGGTTTGCTGTTTGCCGGCGGCACGCTCGGCCTTGCGGCTTTTGCCGTGCGCACCACCTTTCTGCAACAGCGGATCGAGGGCCAGATGGTTGCGCAGTTTCCTGCGGGTGTGATCCGTCTTCATGTACCACCTCAATGAAGCTAGCCCGCCACCATTGACGGGCGCGCGAATTGTAAGACTACTGCACCCCATGTCAATTAATGCCTGCAAGAGATTCGTTATATGAGACGCGCCTTTTATATCGCGCTGCAGACTCGCCGTGAAGCCTGCCCGCCGTTGTCTATACTCAAGAGGCTGTATCCTCTGACGACGGGCTATGTCTCATGGAATTCATTGATTATCTGAAATATTTTTCTGAACGCGATGGCTCTGACCTGTACCTGTCCACCGGTGCGCCTCCCAGTGCCAAGTTCTATGGCAAGCTGGAACCCATCGACAAGGACCCGCTGCCGCCGGGCCGGGTGAAGGAAATCGCCTACAGCATCATGAATGATGAACAGAAAAAGGAGTTCGAGAAAAAGCCGGAAATGAACCTGGCCATTTCCGAGCCGGGTGTCGGCCGCTTCCGGGTGAATATCTTCAAACAGCGCAACCAGGTGTCCATGGTGTGTCGCGCCATCAAGACCGATATTCCCAATTACCGCGATCTGGGTCTGCCCGACATCCTGCCCAAACTGGTGATGCAGAAGCGCGGCCTGATCCTGTTCGTCGGTGGCACCGGCTCCGGCAAGAGCACCTCACTGGCAGCGTTGATCGACTACCGCAATTCCAACAGTGCGGGCCACATCATCACAATCGAAGATCCGGTGGAATTCGTGCACCGGCACAAGATGTCCATCGTCAACCAGCGCGAAGTCGGCATGGATACCAACTGCTATGACGACGCGCTGGAAAACACCTTGCGCCAGGCACCGGACGTTATACTGATCGGCGAGATCCGCACGCAGGAACAGATGGAGCAGGCCATTGCGTTCGCGGAAACCGGTCACCTGTGTATTTCCACCCTGCACGCCAACAACGCCAACCAGGCGCTGGATCGCATCATCAACTTCTTCCCGGAAGAACGGCACAAGCAGCTGTTTCTGGATCTGTCGCTGAACATGCGCGGCATCGTGTCGCAGCGTCTGATTCCCACCATGGACGGCAAGCGCGCCGCTGCGATCGAGATTCTGCTGGCGACCCCACGCGTGAGCGACCTGATCAAGCAGGGCAAGGTGGATGAAATCAAGGAAGTGATGCTGAAATCGGAAGCCCAGGGCATGCAGACGTTCGACACTGCGCTGTACAAGCTCTACAAGGAAGGCAAGATTTCAATGGACGAAGCGCTGAAAAATGCCGATTCCAAAAACAACCTGCGCCTGCGCATCACGCTGGAAGAGAATCCTGCTTCACTTAGCAAGGAACAGATCGCCCAGATGAGCGAACCGGAACCCGCTTCACAAAAGCAGGAAAAAAACCAGCCGAAGGCGCCCACGAAGTTGACAGAACTGTCACTGGAGCCTATCAGCAATCCGGAGGAAGAAGAGCTGAACCGGCCGCTGTTCAAGCCGCGCTAAGGCATGAATTTTTTATTGCAATTACGGTAAATTTATTCATTTTGCCTGCACACTCTCAAATCCGGGTCTACCCTTTCCGTATGCAATGCTGATTCGATCACAGAATCAGTATTTGCTACGGAAATTCGTTTTGTCTGATCGTGGTTACATTCCGACGCCATCGCGCGGATTCCACATGACATCACTCGACAGAATGGATTTCGCAAGATACTGAAAGCAGTTGCAGTTTGTGCTGCGGATGCTTTCCGGCATTTATCTTGATTAGGAATCTGATATGCGTAACCGTAGTATGCAGCGCCTGGCGCTGTCTGGTTTTATGCTGTCTTGCTGGGTCACCACCACATCTGCCTCGCAAGATCTTCTTGTCAACGAACAGTGGGGCTTGAACAACGTTCCCCGCGCGTCCACCGCCACCACCACCACCACATCCGCAACCGTCGGCACCTGTGCGGACAAACCGCTCATTGCCGATGGCCAGTACACCTGCTCGCAATACAACAGCCCGGGCGTCGAGGACATCGACATCAACGCACCGGAAGGCTGGAGCCAGTACTCACCGTCGCCAACGCTGACACAGAATGAAATCGTGATTGCGCTGATTGATACCGGCATCGACTACCGGCATCCCGATCTGCGCGACCGCATCTGGCTGAATCCTGGCGAAGCCAGCGGCCACGACAACAACGGAAACGGCGTGGATGACGGCTGCGAAGACAGTATCGACGGCGATAACAACGGCTATCTGAACGACTGCCACGGGATGAACGCACTGGTGCAGCGGCTGAATACCGACGGCACACTGAATCCGCAGGCGGGCGATCCGATTGACGATACCGTGGGCCACGGCACCAATATGGCCGGCGTCATGTCCGCTGCCAGCGACAACCTGGACAATCCATTCTACGGCGGCGTGGTGGGTGTCACCGGCATCGAAGCGCGCATCAAAATTGCCACCTGCAAATCCGGCAAACTGGAATCGGATGCGCTGCCCTATGTACCGGGCGTGATTGTACCGGTTGCCACAGAAGCGGCGATTCGTCAGTGTCTGAACTACTTTCATGACCTGAAGATGGCCGGCGTGAACATCGCGGTGATCAACGCGTCCGGTGGCATGTCCCACTACATGAATTACCAGAATATTTTCTTCCCAGTGGTGAACCAGAAATACTGGCTGGACACACCGGAGATGCTGGCGATGGCCTCGGTTCTGGAAAATGACGACATCGTGATCGTCGCCGCCGCTGGCAACAACGGCTGGAACATCGACCAGAAAACCAGTGAGCGCGCCTATTTCCCCGCAGCGTTCAAAAACAACAACATCATCGCGGTCGGCGCCGTCAACAATCAGGGTGCTCTCTGGGCAGGGTCCAGCTACGGACGCTGGACGGTGGACCTGATGGCGCCCGGCGAATCCATTCTCAGCACCAGTCCGGGTTATCCGCTGGTAAGTCAGGATTTTGCCGACTTCATCGTGAGCGATGGCAGCTCGCAGGCTACTGCCTATGTGTCAGGCATCGTCGCCATGATTCGCGCCAACGCCACCACGGCCGGACTGGATGCACGCGCCATCCGCCGCTTGCTGGTGAGCAGCGGCAAGCCACTGGAATCGGCAACAGCCAAAAGTGTGAGCGGTTCACTGGCACGCCTGGCCGATATCAATGGGCGCGGCGCTCTGACCTGCAACAATCAGATTTTCCGCCGTCGCCAGCTGCCACAGGCTGACTCGGTGGTGGCACTGGCAGGAGAGAATCTGCAGATAGAAGTGCAGAACTTCAACTGCGCACAGCCCGGCAGCGAAACTGCACTGGATGTGACCGTCATGCCGGGCAACCTGACCTTGCAGCTGCGCGATGATGGCGCTGGTGCTGACGCCATTGCCGGCGATGGAATTTACTCCGGCAACTGGACGGTTCCCACGGGTGCTTATGAATACTTCCTCACTACGGGTCCAGACACTGTAACCGGTGCGCAGGATGTACTGAACGTCAAGGCCGGCATCATTGTCGACAACATCAATTCAGGTGCGGATTATGTTGGCAAATGGTGGCCATCGATTCTGCGCAGCGGCTACTACGGCAGTAACTATCGCTACGCAACCGAAGCGGACCCGGAGAAAATTTTCACCTGGGCGCCGCTGGTGAATGAGGGCGGCTATCACCATGTCTACGCACGCTGGCCACAGGGCCCCAACTTTGCGACCAACGCGCAGTTTCGCATTCATCACCAGTCAACACAGGATGGCAGTGTCATCACGACCAGTATTGCGGTGGATCAGACCAGCAATGGCAATCAGTGGCGTGATCTGGGTGTGTACTGGTTTGGCGCAGGCCTGAATGCAATCGAGCTAACCAATGTGGGCGCGAACGGCACGGTGGTGGCGGACGCGATCATGCTGGTGCCACAACTCTGACAGATACTGAAGTATTGGCGGGCACCGTCACCATATCGGTACCCGCCAGCTTTCAGAAATTCAGATCAAACGCTGGCGCAATACTCCTGAGCCACGCATCCAGACGCTGTTCGGTCAGTGCGCTCTGGTTGTCCAGATCCAGTGCCAGCCCCACAAATTTTCCGTCTACCACAGCTTCGGAATGCTCGAATTCGTAGCCATCTTTCGGCCAGGCTCCCACAACAGTGGCGCCGCGCTCTTTCAGGAAGTTGTACAGTTCGATCATCGCGTCGACAAATTCGTGCGCGTATCCAATCTGATCGCCCAGCCCGAATATGGCAACGGTCTTGCCCGTGAAGTCGGCGTCGGCAAGCGTCGGCAGGAACTCCTCCCAGGATTCACTCTCACAATCTGCAGACAAACCAGGTAACAGCCCGTCACCCAGAGTGGGCGTACCAAAAATCAGGAACTGATACTGCGCAACATCCGCCGCAGTCACGCGATTGACGTTGATCGGGTCGGCCATAGTGTCGTCATCGAAGCGCTTCTTGATCATCTTCGCGACTTTGCGTGTCTTGCCGGTGTTGGTGCCGAAGAAAATTCCGATTCTGGCCATGACATACCTCTGACATCGGGTTGGTTGGATGGAACAATCTGAAATTACATTTCCATGCTCATGGGGAGCGCTGCGGGGTTTTCGCTGGTGGAAGCCGGCGCCTGCTCATCTACCAGCGTGGACACTTCCAGCACGGGATTGTCACCAGCACCCAGCTCCAGCACGCAGCGCCGCAGGCCCGGCGTGGACGGCATGCTGAACATGGTTTCACGCAAGGCCGATTCGAGCACCGACCGCAAACCCCGCGCGCCGGTATGCCGCTGCACAGCCTGGTCTGCCACGAATCGCAATGCTTCCTCGGAGATATCCAGTGTCACGCCCTGATAGGCGAACAGCTGGCGATACTGCTTGACCAGTGCATTGCGCGGCTCGGTCAGAATGCGGATCAGCGCATCAATATCCAGTTCCTGCAGGAAGGTGATCACGGGAAACCGGCCAATGAATTCGGGAATCAGGCCGAACTGCTGCAAATCATCGGGCTGCAGTGCCGCCAGCAATTCATTCACTGGCGGCGCCTCAACTTTCGGCGCGTTGAGAAAGCCGATACTGCTCTGCTTCGGCCGTATACGGTTGCAGACCAGCTCTTCCAGACCGGGAAATGCTCCGCCGACGATGAAAAGAATGTTGCTGGTGTCAATCGTCAGCTCCTCGCCCCCGTCACGCCGCCGTCCTGACTTTGGCAACTTGAGCTCGGTACCCTCCACGATTTTCAGCAGCGCCTGTTGCACGCCCTCGCCGGAGATATCACGCACAGCCGTTGCACCGCCGCCACGCCGCGCCAGCTTGTCGACCTCATCGATATACACAATTCCCCACTGCGCCTGTTCGACATCACCACCGGCAGCATCCAGCAGGCGGGCGATAATACTGTCCACGTCATCACCCACATAACCGGCCTGGGTCAGCGTGGTTGCGTCCGCAGCGGCGAAAGGAACACCCAGCACACGGGCCAGGCTGCGCACGATCAATGTCTTGCCGGTTCCGGAGGGACCGGCCATCAGTACGTTGGATTTTTCCAGCTCGACACTGCCCTGCTGCTGGCAGAACGGTTGCTGCCCCTGATTCATTAGCCGCAGATAATGATTGAATACCGCGACCGCCAGTGTTTCCTTCGCCGCATCCTGTCCAATCACATACTCATCCAGATGCTGCTTGATTGCTGCCGGCGTGCGCAGCTCTGGTGCCCTTGTCTGGTTGCGGCGGCGCTGGCCCCAGCTGCCTACCACCTGGTAGGCAAGCTTGACACAGGCTTCACAGATGCGGCCTTCACTGCCGGAAATCAGCGGCACCTGCGGACTTTTTTCCACACCACAGAATGAACAATGCAGTTTTTCAGTGTCCGTCATGTTTCATCCTCCACCCAGTGTTGGTTCGCGTAACAGGGATTCCAGCCAGCTGCGCTGGAAGCGCTTGCGCTGGCGCGAATCAAGCATCTCGCGCAATTTAGGCAGCACTTCATCGAACAGCATTTCCCGCGGCGGCTCGATGCTCTCGCACAGGAGCAGATGAAATCCCAGCGGCGATTCCACCACGCCACTCAGCTCCCCTTCACCCAGGGCAAACAGAGCCCGCTCCAGCTCCGGATAGAGATTGCCGCGCACCACATGGCCCAGCAGACCACCATTGAGAGACGTTGGACACTCGGAATGCTTCAGCGCCTGTTCGGCAAAGCGGAATGGCTTGCGGTCAATCCGGGCCGCAATGTTCTGGAGACGCTGCAACGCGGATTCACGCGTGTTTTCCGGGTAATCCGGATTAACCGTAATCAGGATATGACGCGCCGTTCTGATCTCCGGCCGCTGGAACTCTTCCGGATGCATGTAGTAGTACAGACGCACATCGGTATCAGTGACCCGGGTAACTGCGGCACTGACTTTCTCCAGCACCTGCTCCACACGCAACTCCCGCTCCAGTGCGGCATGCAGGGCTTCCTCATCCAGACCTGCAGCCTGCAATGCGCTGTCCAGCGCTTCCGCATCGTCGTAGCGCGCTCTGATTTCGTTCAGCGCAGCGTCGACCATACCATCCGCCAGCACCACGCCCGCCGCTTCCGGACTGCCCAGCACGGCCTGTTCAATCTGCATCTTCTTGCGCGCAATGCGGGTTGCCTGTAGCCGCTTTTCGCCTTCCAGTGCCACGGGTACGGTCGAAAATTTTTCCTGCGCCACCTGCAGCAAGTGCCAGGCCAGCATCGGGTCAGTCATCATTGGCAGATGCCTCCTCACCGGGTGGCGCCTGCAGTGCCGATTCCGGCACCTGCAGAATGCGGCCATTGCCAAAATGTACGTGGTACTGCACTCCGCCCGGCAGATCGCGCAATACCTTGACGATGCTGCCTTCCTGTCCTGCTGGAAATGCAATTTCTCCGCCAATCGAGAGCGCAACGCGCGCCATCACGGTATCGTGAAACTCAAACTGGCTGGGCACCCAGGGATCACTGGCGGCAATCAGTTCTTCCTGCCGGCAACCCACCGTGCGTCCCGCTTCCAGAAAATGCACGCGGTAAATCAGCTGATCCTGCAGATAGGTGCCCACATCGTAAACGCACCCTACTGATCCACGCCGCACCAGCAATGCGCCCGTTGCCATGCCCGGATACGTGCCATCATTGCGCACATTGCGGATCAACCGCACTTCCTCTCCGTACTCATAGGCGGGGCGCATGATCAGGAACCCAGCAGACTTTCAACCGAAACAAACGTGGTCTGCGGTTCGTGCAGGTGAAACACCTTGAACACCTTTTCCGTCAGCGCATCGGACTGCACAAAATCCTGATAGGCCTGTTCCAGAAGAGAGCGATAAACCGCGCGCGCTGCTGCCTCGCTGCAGCCTTCCGGCAGTGTGGCCTCACCTTTCTGCAGATAGTCATGAAAGCGCTGCATGATGTGCAGGCGATTGATCTGCACAACGGAGGGCACGAATTCAATGCCGAAGTAATTCAGGAAATCTTCGGCGGAGCTGAGTTCTTCCATTGCGTCAAACAGCGATTCCTGATGCAGCGTTTCATCCACAACAGATGGGTTCATGAGCGTGCCTCCCGGTTCAGATGGGTATTGGGGTGCTGGGTGATGGGAACAACATCGGCGGTGTGGGATTGCAGCACTTCCAGCAACAGGCGCGCACCCAGGCGATCTGCCGTGTCCACTTCAACAACCTTGCGCAACATGGCAGTGCCTTCCTCAAACTGGCCGACACGCAGATTCAGGTAACCGGCGGCTTTCAGTGCGAACAGGTAAAACCGCACCAGACCAATCGAATTCAGCACGCCGTTGGCAATGCTCGTCATCGTGATGTCCTGCCAGCGCTGCGGAAAGTCGATGCGCGGCGCAACAACTGCCATGACATGGTGCGCGACTTCAATGGCCATCCCGTACCGGTGCTGGTAATAGTAAAATCGATATAGTCCCACCAGAACCGAGAGATTTTCGCGCCCCAGCTGGAAGGCCTCGAGCAGGAGTCGCTCGGCATTGCCGGTTCCATAATTTTCTGCGGCTGTTCGCAGCAGGTTGTCGACCGCGGGCGATAACGGTTCATCGAAGTAGAGCATGTCACTGTTGAAGTCCTGCAAGTCCATGATCGTAATTCCCGGTTGGGTCTATTTCACCGCCACTGCTCCGCCAGGACAGTCGCTGGCGCAAATGTCGTTGTCGGCGTCGCACGTCTGGTACAGAACGGCCGGCGCAATGTCGGGTGACTGGGTGAAATCGGACAGCCGCTGTTCCAGCACATCGATGCGCGACAGCAGACACGCGATCGCCTTGCCGACCGGATCGGGAATCAGGTGATGGTCAAGATCGATGCCATAGGGATTGAGGCGGCCGGCTTCACGCACGCGCACAACTTTGCCGGGAATGCCAACCACCGTGCAGCCGTCCGGTACATCCTGCACCACCACCGAATTGGCGCCTACCCTTGCATGGTCGCCCACTGTGATCGGCCCGAGAATCTTGGCACCAGCGCCCACCAGAACCCCGTCTCCGAGCGTGGGATGACGTTTTCCCTTGTTCCAGCTGGTTCCACCCAGCGTGACGCCGTGATAGAGCGTCACGTCGTTACCGACTTCCGCCGTTTCACCAATCACCACACAGGCTCCGTGATCGATAAAAAAGCGCGAACCGATGGTGGCGCCTGGATGGATGTCGACATTACTGGCCATCCGCGCAACAAAGGAAATCAGCCGCGCCAGGTAACGCCATCCGCGACGCCACAAACGATTGCTGACACGGTAAGCCATGATGGCATGCACGCCCGGATAGGTGGTCAGCACTTCCAGTGGTGTACGCGCAGCAGGATCGCGTTCGAAAACACAGCGCATGTCATCGCGCCACTGTGACCACAGACCAGAACCTGGATGGGACGTTTTCATCGTGCTCCTCCCGCCATCATGCGCGGACGATACAGCTCCGCGTGAAACTGTCTCAGTTCAGCCGATGATGGCGCACGCTTGTTGGCCGTCGAGAACTGGCGAATCCTGTCGAGCAACTGCGTGGCTTCGGTCTCCTGCAAACGGATTCCCAACGCCAGATAACTGCTTTTCACCATATGCGCACCGGAATGCTTGCCCAGTACCAGCACATGCGAGCGCCCGAGTTCGTCCGGATTGAGGCCTTCGTAGTTGTGCCGGTCCTTGAGAAGTCCGTCGACATGAATGCCGGCTTCGTGGGTAAACACGCCCGCGCCTACCACACTTTTCTGCCAGGACACTGGCCGTCCGGAAGCCTTCTCCACCAGCGCCGACAATTCCGGAATGCCACGAGTGTCGATACCGCAATCGATGCTGTAGAGATGCTTGAGCGCCAGCACACACTCTTCGAGCGGCGCGTTGCCGGCGCGCTCGCCAAGACCATTGACCGTGGTATTGATGTGCGTAGCGCCGGCTACCACTGCCGCGAGGGTATTGGCCGTAGCCAGTCCGAAATCATCGTGCGCATGCATTTCAATTTCGAGATCGCAACGCTGGCGCAGAAAGCGGATGCGGTCATAAACACCGAATGGCTCCATGATGCCGACTGTGTCGGCAAAGCGGATACGACGGGCACCAGCCGATTGCGCTGCCTGTGCCACGGCCACCACAAAATCAATATCGGCACGCGACGCATCTTCACAGCCAATGCAGACGTCAAAACCGGCATCCTGCGCCATCCGCACCAGTCTGGCGATTTCCTGCAATACCCAGGCACGATTGCGATTGAGTTTTTTCTGCAGCTGCTGATCCGACACCGGCACCGACAGATCCACCATCTGCACGCCGGTAGCCATCGCCGCTCGCAGATCCGCGTCATTCAGCCGGCACCAGGCCAGCAAACGCGACGGCAGATGCAGATCCGCAATGGCACGCATGACATCGCGTTCCTCGGCGCCCATCGCGGGAATACCGATTTCCAGCTCGGGCACGCCCAGTTGCGCAAGGCCACAGGCAATCGTGATTTTCTCCTCAGCACTGAAGGCCACGCCAGCACTCTGTTCGCCGTCGCGCAGGGTGGTATCGTCAATCACTATCGCGTTCATGCGGTGGCTCCACTGCAATTTGACTGGAAAATTACGCGTAGACTGGGGCGAAGGATTTCTCCGGTTCCGCAACAGGACCGTTGCCATTCCAGTACGGCGACAGCTTGCGCAGCTGCGCCACGATGGGTGGCACTGCAACAATCACCCGTTCAATTTCGTCTGCTGTGGTATAGCGGGACAAGGAGAAGCGGACAGTGCCGTGGGCAGCCGTGTAGGGAATCCCCATCGCGCGCATCACATGGGACGGTTCCAGTGAGCCGGAAGTGCAGGCAGAACCGCTGGACGCCGCAATGCCAGCCTTGTTGAGCAGCAGCAGGATCGCTTCACCCTCAATGTATTCAAAGGCAATGTTCAGCGTGTTCGGCAAACGGTTATCCGGATCACCGGTGACGAAGCAGTTGGGCACTGCAGCCAGGATGCCCTGCTGCAGGCGATCGCGCAGATCCCTGACCACCGTGTTCTCATGTTCCATATGCGCCATTGCCAGTTCTGCGGCCTTGCCCAGCGCCACGATGCCCGCTGCGTTTTCAGTGCCGGCACGACGGCCGCGCTCCTGATGACCGCCGCGCAGCAGCGGACGGAAGCGTGTGCCGCGCTTCAGATACAGCACCCCGACGCCCTTGGGCGCATGCAGCTTGTGGCCCGACAGCGACAGCATGTGAATGCCCGATTCCTTCAGATTGACGGGAACCTTGCCCACCGCCTGCACCGCGTCGGTATGAAACATCACACCGGCTTCATCGGCCATGCGCGCCATTTCCTCCACCGGAAACAGCGTGCCGGTTTCATTGTTGGCCCACATGACACTGACCACCGCGACGTTGTCGGAGAGCAGCGCGGCATATTTTTCCAGATCCAGCCGGCCCTTGCTGTCCACGTCCAGCTTGTGCACGGTGTAGCCCTCGGTGGCCAGCTGCTCACACAGCGTGAGCACGGCCGGATGTTCCACCGTGGTAGTGATGATTTCCTTGCGCTCCGGTTGTGCTTTCAGTGCAGACAGGATCGCAGTGGAATCCGATTCGGTACCGCAGGAGGTGAATACGATTTCGGAATCGAATTCGGCACCCAGCAGTTGCTGTACCGATTGGCGTGCCTTTTTCAGCGCCGCGCCCACCCGATT
>CAZBII010000112.1:0-15291 GCA_964491665.1 uncultured Moraxellaceae bacterium | reverse complement strand
GCTGGAACCCAGCCTGTGTCTGCTGGATGAAACCGATTCCGGCCTCGACATTGATGCGCTGCAGGTTGCAGCCGAAGGCGTTAATGCCCTGCGCGACGGTCAGCGCAGCTTCGTGCTGGTGACTCATTACCAGCGCCTGCTGAACTATATCGTGCCGGATTACGTGCATGTGCTAGCGGGTGGCAGAATCGTGAAGTCCGGCGGGCGCGAACTGGCGCTGGAACTGGAAGAAAAGGGTTACAGCTGGATTCAGTAACGGCGGGCAGTCATGATTTCACCGAACGATTGGAAACAACAGGCGCAAGCTCAAACCACGCAGGAATCGTCCCTGCCGTGGTTGCTGCAACCCGCTGGCGCGCGCGCCGCGTTCTCTGCCGGCGAATTGCCCACCCGCAAGACTGAGCGCTGGAAGTACACGCCGGTCACTGCCCTGCTGCAGCAGGACTATCTGCACACAGCCGCTGCCAGCGCCGTGGATGAATCTGCCGCCCGCGCCTGTTTTGCCGCACTGGCCAACGCCAGCCGCATCGTGTTCGTCAATGGACAGCTCAATCGCGCCCTGTCGGATTTCAGCGATCTTGAAAATCAGGGCGTGATCAGCACGTTCAGCCAGTGCAGCCCGGAACAGCGTGAACTGGTCAATGCTTGTCTGGGATCCGCACTGGATACGCAGAAACACCTGTTTGCCGCGCTGAATTACAGCCAGCTGCAGGATGGCCTGCTGCTGCATGCGCCGGCCCTGCAGAAACTGGCGCAGCCCGTATATGTGGTGCATCTGGGTAGCACGCTGGACACCCCCGCCTGGGCGCAAACCCGTCTGCTGGTTGTGGCCGAACCGGGTGCGGAGCTGCAACTCATCGAGCAGTTCGACAGTCTCGGCGCCCAGCACAACCTGCTCCACAATCATGTCACCGAAATCGTGCTGCAACCCAATGCACGCCTGCAGCACGTCCGCCTGCAGGTGGAAGACGAAGCGCTGGCGCACATCAACGGCCTGCATGTGAAACTGGCGCGCGACAGTCATTATGAACTGCACGGCATTGCCTTCGGCAGCCAGCTCAAGCGCAACGACATCCAGATCACCTTCGCTGGCGAAAACGCGGCCTGTGCACTGAACGGCGTGTTCCTCAGCAAACACCGCCAGCACATCGACCATCATCTGAATATTGAGCACCGGGTGCCGCACTGCACCAGCAACACTGCCTTCAAGGGATTTGTGACGGATGAAAGTCGCGCCACCTTCAATGGCCGCATCCACATTCATCCTCTTGCGCAGAAAACCGAAGCGCACCTCAACAACAAGAACCTGCTGCTGTCGAAAAAAGCGGAACTGAACACCAAGCCGGAACTGGAAATCTACGCCGACGACGTGAAGTGTTCCCACGGCGCCAGTATCGGCCAGCTGGATGAGAAATCCCTGTTTTATTTCCAGTCGCGCGGCATCGACAAGGCCAGCGCCGAAGCCATGCTATGCCTGGGTTTTGTGAACGAAAAAGTGGAACAGATTCCCGGCGAGGCACTGCAGGCATTGGCGCAGCACAAGCTGGGGCAGTTCTTCAATGATGTGGAAAAACTGAAGACCCTGTGGTCTTTGTGAGCGTGCCGCCATGAGTAACGGTGTGAACAAACGGCCATTCAATCTCGACGCCATCCGCTCCGACTTCCCGATCCTGCAGCAGCAGGTGAAGGGCAAGCCGCTGGTGTATCTGGACAACGCCGCCACCACGCAAAAGCCGCAGGTGGTGATCGACACACTGAGCCGCTACTACAGCACCATCAACTCTAACGTGCATCGCGGCGCGCACACGCTGGCAGACCTGGCGACACGGGAGTTCGAAGGCGCGCGCGAAACCGTGCAGCGTTTTCTGAATGCGCCACACAGCCGTGAAATCATCTGGACCCGCGGTACCACCGAAGGCATCAATCTGGTGGCGAACGGGTACGGCCGCGCCTTTCTGCGTCCGGGCGACGAGATCATCATCAGCGCGATGGAGCACCATTCCAACATCGTGCCTTGGCAACTGCTGGCGCAGCAAACCTGCGCCAACCTGCGGGTGATTCCGGTAACGGAAAATGCCGAACTGGATCTGGATGCCTTTGAAAAACTGCTGAGCGAAAAGACGAAGATTGTGTCGCTGGTGCATGTATCGAATGCGCTGGGCACCATCAATCCGGTGAAGCAGGTTATTGAAAAAGCGCACGCGGTTGGCGCGGTGGTGATGCTGGACGGCGCGCAGGCCACGCCGCACTGGGCCATCGACGTGCAGGCTCTGGATTGCGATTTCTATGCGTTCTCCGGCCACAAGGTATTTGGCCCCACCGGCATCGGCGCGCTGTACGGCAAGACCCATCTGCTGGAAAAAATGCAGCCCTACCAGGCCGGCGGCGAGATGATCGAGCGGGTGACGTTCGAGAAAACCACCTTCAACGAACTGCCCTACAAATTTGAAGCCGGCACGCCCAACATTGCCGACGCGATTGCATTGGCAGCGGCTATCGATTATCTGAACCAGTTTGATCGCAATCTGCTGGCGCAACAGGAAGACAAGTTGCTGCAGGCCTGTCTGGAGCGCGCCGCCGACATGAAGGACATCCAGCTGATCGGTCGCGCCCAACACAAAGCCGGCGTGTTTTCGTTTTTGCTGCAGGGCGCCCATCCGCACGACGTCGGCACGCTGCTGGACCAGCAGGGCGTTGCGGTGCGCACCGGCCACCATTGCGCCATGCCGGTGATGGACCGTTTCAATATTCCCGGCACTGTGCGCGCCTCGTTTGCGTTCTACAACACGCTGGACGAAGTGGACCGCTTTTTCGCCGCGCTGGAAAAAGCCAAAACCTTTTTACTGTAACGGAGTGGCTGTCATGACCGTACAAACCTTCATTCCGGAAAAATCACTTTCTCTCACGCCCGCCGCGATCCGGCACATGGAAGCACAGGTGCGCGACAAGGCCGGCAGCAAGGGCATTCGCGTCGCGGTAAAGCCCAGCGGCTGCTCCGGCTACATGTACGTCATGGATCTGGTGGATAGCGTGAATCCAGATGACGTACAGCTGAAGGCATCCGACACGCTCACCGTGTTTATCGACAAGGAAAGCCTGCCGGTACTGCAGGGCACTGAACTTGATTACGTGAAGCAGGGCCTGAACGCCACGCTGCAGTTCCGCAATCCCAACGCCACGTCGGAATGCGGCTGCGGCGAAAGTTTTTCGGTCACCAAATAAATGAACGCCGCAGTCGAGCAACGCATGGTGGCCGTGGAGCGGGACTGTCCTGCCCGCATGGTGCCCTCCGGCACGCCCATCACGCTGCCGAAAAATTCCTTCGTCACCATCACGCAGGCGCGCGGCGGCAATTACACCGTGAGCTATCGCGGCAATCTGGCACGCGTCGACGGCACCGATGCCGATGCGCTGGGGCTGGTGCGGGAAGAAATCCGGTACAGCGATTCCGGCAGCGACCTGCCGCAGGAAACCCATGTGTGGGAAACGCTGCGCACGATCTACGATCCGGAAATTCCGGTGAACATTGTCGATCTGGGCCTGGTGTATGGCATTGCGATTGCGAAAAACGACGCCGGCCACGACGTGGTGACCGTCACCATGACACTGACCTCGCCCACCTGCGGCATGGGCCAGGTGCTGGCGGACGACGTGCGCTACCGGCTGGCAAAAGTGCCCAACGTGGATGAAGTGAAAGTGAATCTGGTGTTCGATCCGCCGTGGAATCGCGACAACATTTCCGACGAAGCCAAACTGGAACTGGGAATTTTCTGAATGAGCGACAATCCGTTTGGCCGCGACATCACGGCTGCCTCCATTCTCGAAGACCTGGAATTTTTCGACGACTGGGAAGACCGTTACCGGTATATCATCGATCTGGGCAAGAAGCTGCCGGCCATGCCGGATGCACTGAAAACCGACGCCAATTTCGTCCACGGCTGCCAGAGCCAGGTGTGGATTCATGCCGAGCACAACGCGGCCGACAACACGCTGGATTTCCTGGTGGACAGCGACGCCCACATCGTGCGCGGGCTGGCGGCAATGGTGATGGCTGCCTTCAATCACCAGTCACCGCAGGCGATTCTGGCGTTCGATGTCGACGCCTATTTCAGGCAGACCCAACTGATCCAGCATCTGAGTCCGACCAGAGGCAACGGTCTGAAATCCATGGTGCGGAAAATCCGCCAGGCGGCGGAAAGTGTGAAATAGTCGCGCTGACGCCACTGCCGCCTTGCCGGCATAATGACGGCCCGTGTCCCTTCCCGCTGGAGCCCGTCATGCGTCATTTCACCCACCCTCTGGTCGCCCTGTTCAGTGCCCTGGTCATCAGCCTGCTGGCCAGCACCGCCAGCGCTGCCGATCTTACCGACCAGTCCATCCGGCAATGGGCCGGCGCCTTCAAGGCCCTGCAGGTGTTCTGCAACGAGCGCGACAGCCGCGACCTGGATTTTCTCAAACAAAACCCCACGCCAGACATGGGCAACCTGTTCACCGATGCCATCACCCGCATGAAAAGCCAACCCATCTATTCCGATTTTGCCGGTGTACTGAAAGGCCAGGGCTACCAGGACCCGCTGGTGTGGGCCGATCAGGGCGACCGCATCATGGCGGCCATGATGGCGGTGCAGGTGGAGCGCAGCGGCAAAAATCCGGCTGCCCAGAAAGCCCAGATGCAGATGGCGCTGCAAGGCCTGCAGAACAATCCCAACCTGACGGCGGCGCAAAAAGCGCAGCTGCAACAGCTGTCCGGGATGGGCAACCAGATGCTGACCGTCGCCGAACAGGCCCCCGCCGCCGACAAGTCTGCCTATGTGCGCAACGAAGCCCTGATTCGCGCCCTTTTTTCTGACACCCGCGCCAAAAACTAACTTGCTTTGCCCGCCGCCGCACCGTGCGGCGGCCCGTCACATTCCCGTTGCCAATTCCATCAACCGTCTATACTGAATAAAAGCATTTTTCCCACAGTGAACGACAGCGTTGATGACATCCAGGATTGCTCAATGGTCTGAGTTGTACCTTGATTGCTGCAGAGCTTTGCGGCCCGTAGAACGCATGCTGCCCCTGCTGCTCTGTCTGCTGGTGGCCGCGTTCAGCCTGCCTGCGCGCGCCATCGAGACCATTGTTCTGGACAACACCACCACGGAACTCGCACTGGACCGCACCCAGCAGGAATTCCTGGAAGATCCCGCCGACAGCCTGCGCATCCACGACATCCTCAGCGGCAAGGCACCCGACTTCCAGCCCATGCAGCAGGACGTGCTGAACATGGGCCACACCGACAGTTCCGTGTGGCTGCATCTGCGCCTGACCTCCGCCATCAAAGGCGACCATGAGCACAGCTGGCTGCTGCAACTGACCTTCCCGCTGCTGGAACGCGTCGATGTCTTCACGGTGCAGAACGGCGAACTGATCCAGGAAAACCGCATCGGCTACGCCGTCCCGATGCAGGACCGTCTGGTGCGTCACCGCTTTTTCGTGCAGCCGCTGCAGGTGGAGCCGGACACCACCGTGGACGTCTACCTGAACATCATGCGCAAAAGCGGCGCCGTACAGGCGCCGTTAGTCATCTCCACACCGACAGCATTCCTGCTCGCCGAAACCAGCACCAATCATGTGATGGGCATCTACTTCGGCATCATGATTGCCATGATCATGTACAACTTCTTCCTGCTGTTCAGCGTGGGCAACCGCTCCTACTTCTACTACATCGTTTACATCACCTTCACGATTCTTACCTTCCAGACCTTCACCGGTTACGGCTATCTGTTTCTGTGGCCGGGCCAGCCCTGGCTCAATCCGTACGTCACGCAGATCGGTGCGGTCATGGCGACCATTTCCGGCATCATGTTTGCGCGGCATTTTGTGAAGTTCGAACGCTACGTGCCCTGGATGACGCCGCTGTCGAATGGCCTGATCGTGCTGGGCGTACTGTTGATGGCGGCGCGGATTCTTACCGACGAGTTTCTGAGCCTGGAGATTTCCGCTTACTGCGGTGTTGTCGTCACCGTGTTGCCGGCGCTGATTTTCATCTGCTGGCGCAAGGGTTCACGGCAGGCCGGTTTCTTCCTGCTGGCGTGGGGACTGTTCCTGCTGGGCGTACTGCTGTTCACTGCCACACTGCTGGGCCTGCTGCCCAGCAACGTCATTACCACCAATGGCATGATGATCGGCTCGGCGGCGGAAGTGCTGCTGCTGTCGCTGGGTCTGGCAGACCGCATCAACCGCGAACGCAAGGAAAAATACCAGGCCCTGCAGGAACAGCACAAAGCCATCGTGCGCCTGAAAGAAGCGGAAGATCGTCTGGTGCATCGCGCACTGCACAGTCGCACCACCGGACTGCCCAACCGCACCTTCCTGCGCAATGCGCTGGACAACCTGATCGCCTCGGAGCAGGACAGCCTGCAGTTCGGTCTTCTGCTGATCAGCCTGAACAACTTCCACGAATTCAACAAAACCCTGGGCCACAGCAACGGCGACGCCATCCTGCGCATCATCACCGAACGCCTGACCCTGCTGAGCCGCGACATGCCGGGCGCCATTGCCATCGAGCAGACCGAGACGCGCCGTCATTTCGTCGCCGGCGTGGAAGGTGTCACGTTCGCCGTGCTGCTGCGCGGCGTGGCCAGCAAGGATCTGCTGGATGCCATCCAGAATTTCCAGCTGCATCTGGAGAAGCCGTTCGAGTATCACAATCTGACGCTGGACGTAGACGCCACCTGCGGCATTGCCTACTACCCCGAGCACGGCAACAACAGCGAAAACCTGATGCGCAACGCGCATATCGCGCTGGAAGCCGCCAGCGGCAACAAGCAGAAGCTGGCCATGTACTCGCCGGAGATCGATCCCTACAACGCGCGCCGCCTGTCGCTGCTGGGTGAGCTGCGGCATGCGATCGAGAACAACTCACTGCAACTGTATTTCCAGCCACAGATTTCGCTGCGGGATTTCTCGGTGGCCGGCGCCGAAGTGCTGGTGCGCTGGATTCATCCCGAATACGGTTTCATTCCGCCGGATGAATTCATTCCGCTGGCGGAGCGCACCGGCGTGATCCATCCGCTCACCTACTGGATCTGCCGGCAGGCGTTTGCCTTCAAGCGCGATCTGGAAATGCAGGGCATCGACATCCACCTGTCGATCAACATTTCCGCCCGCAACCTGCAGGACAACCACTTCGTCGAACAGATTGCGCGTCTGGCCGGCGAGGCCGGCATCTCGCTGAAACGCATCATCATGGAACTCACCGAAACTGCGGTAATGACCGATCCGGAAGATGCGTTGCGGGTGATGAAGGAGCTGAATGGTCAGGGCGTGCGCCTGTCGATCGATGATTTCGGTACCGGCTATTCGTCGCTGTCGTATCTGAAGCAGCTGCCGGTGGATGAAATCAAGATCGATCGCAGTTTCGTGATGGAAATGGTGAAGAACAACGACGACCAGATGATCGTGAACACCACGCTCACCATGGGCCACAACCTGAGCATGGAAGTGGTGGCCGAAGGCATCGAGGACGCTGTCACGCTGCAAAAACTGAAGGAAATGGGTTGCGATCTGGCGCAGGGCTATCACATCGCCAGACCGATGCCAGCGGCAGATTTCTTCACCTGGCTGTCGAAGTACCGCGCCTCGCTGCACAGCGAAATCGGCGCCCTGGACTTGCGCAAGAAAAGCGGCGGCTGATTGCAAGCAGCCGCCGGATAATCAACGTCCCACAATCAGACTGGCACAGGTTGTCGTGCTGCCACCGAGATTGAATGTCATCATGCGGCGTGCGCCCTCGATCTGGTTTTCACCCGCCTGACCGCACACCTGCCGGAAACAATCCAGCGCCATGCGCACACCGGTCGCCCCCACCGGATGTCCCAGCCCCATCAATCCGCCACTGGCATTCACCGGCAGTTTGCCGCCGATGCATGTGGCGCCGTCTTCGATCGCACGCCACACTTCACCGGGCGCGTGCAGGCCGGCGTGATCAAGAATCATGTACTCGGTAATGTTGAAACAGTCGTGTACTTCCAGACCGTCCACGGCGTGCACATTCGGCAAACCGGCACGGGCCAGCGTCTGCCGGAACAGTTCACGCACATGCGGGAACAGATAGCCGCCGGGCTCGGCGTGCTTGAGTTTTTCCGTCAGCAGCATGGGCGCGTTGATATGGCCCCAGCCCTGAATCCACGGCAGATTTTCCAGCGCAATACCGCGCCTCTGCGCATACACCCGCGCCCGCTCTTCCGCCGCCAGAAATACCACCGCCGCGCCATCGGTAATCTGGCCGCAATCCTGTTTGCGGATGTGGCCGCTCACCACCGGATTGGCCGCGTCATCCGCACTGAAACTGTCCGCGCCGAATTGCCAGTTGCGCGTCTGCGCATTGGGATTCCTGCGCGCGTTGGCAAAATTCTTTTGTGAAATTGCCGCCAGATGCGCGCGCTGGATGCCATGGCGCTGCCGGTACACTTCCACCAGCTGGTCGAACGCACACGGCCACACATAAGGCGTTTCGCACCATTCCCGTTCTGCCCACGCCGCCGCGCGCAGATTCGCCGCCGCCTGATCGCCGCTGACGTTGCGCATCATTTCAATTCCCAGCACACAGGCAAGGTCGTAACGGCCTGCTTCCAGATCCGCCATCGCCGCCAGCAAGGCCATGGAACCGGAGGCGCAGGCCGCTTCATGGCGCGACGCCGGCAGATAGGTCAGCGCCGGATCGACATGCCCGAAAAAACCACCCAGCTGCGCCTGTCCGGTGAACAGATCACCGACGAAATTGCCGACATGGCCCACCTCGATTTCCTTCGCGTCCAGCGCCGTTGCCTGCAAGCCGTGACGCACGGTATCGGCAAAGCCGTCGAACAGCGTCACACCATTGCGCGCCCAATTCTGCGCAAAATCACTCTGGTAGCCGCCGAGAATATAGATGCGGGATTTGACGCGACTGTTCATGCCGCGCCACCCGAATCATTGCGTTGCGCCCGCAGCGACGGACCATCCGCCCAGGTCGCATGGGTGCCACTGCAGATGCGGTGCGGCAGAATAATGCGGCACACCGGCCCCGCCTCGATATTCTTCGCGTCGATCAGCACGCACTCGGAACGGTTCAGCTTCATGTCGGTGATGAAGCTCACCAGATAACCGTCGTCTTCATCCTGCGCATTCACGCGCGGCGCAAACGGCGACTCGCTACCATAACGTTCGTCGCCGAAATCCAGACGCCAGGATTCTCCGGTGTCCAGATCGTGCTTGATCAGCGCCGTGAACAGGAACCAGCCCGGCTTCGACGTCACCGAATAGGCGTAGCGCGACTTGCGGCCGGCGTAACGCTGATTGAAGGTGCCGAACTCCAGCACGCGCGCATCCAGCACCTGCTCCTTCACTGCACCGGTGCGCAGATTGAAGCGCCAGCGATGCAGATGCGGCTTGAACGAATGCATGTCCAGATTCGCCATCATCTTGCCCGCGCGCGCCGGCATTCCCGGCAGCGGCGGCGGATTCGGATCTTCCTGGAAGTAACCGTCCAGCACGATTTCATCGCCCTCTTCATAAGCGTTGTTCCAGTGCAGGACATAAGTGGGTTCCGCTTCAAACCATTGCACATCGGCGGCCGAACCATAGCGCGGCAGAATGCCGAAGCGGGTTTTCTGCTGCGGAAAATACTCGGCGTGATGAATGCCCTGCGCCAGCAGTTTCGGGTCCCAGTACAGCGGCAGATCCACCAGGATGGAGTAATTTTCCGTGAACGCCATGTCGTGCGGCAGACGCGGACCGGGGATCGGCACCGGCGTGTAGTGGATCAGCTTGTTGTCGCGGTTCACCACGCCGTAATGCTGGTACGGCGGAAATTTCGAGTAATTGAAAAACAACATTTCGCCGGTGCGCTCATCCACTTTCGGATGCGCGGAAATGCCATCCACCGGCGTCCAGCCTTCCGCGCCGATCGTCTCCAGCGTGAACGGATCGAGACGATAACCATCGCCGCACTGCCAGAACGTCGTCATCACCTGACCCGCGTGCACCACCACGTCGGTGGACGACGCATCCTTCACGAAACCCTGCGCGCCCCAGCCCGGTCTTTTGGATTTCTCGATGCCGTTGGCAATGCCGGCCCAGATCGCCGCCCCCGCCTCCTGCTCGGCGTTGAAGCCCTTGGTGCGGATGAAACGGTTGCGGTACTCGGCCTTGCCGTCGCGGAAAATCATCGCGTGCAGCACGCCGTCGCCGTCGAACGGATGGTACAGGCCAATCGGCTGCTGCACCGGATTCTCGGTGTTGCGCAGATAGACGCCGTCAATATCGTGTGGAATCGTGCCAATCACTTCCAGATCGGTGGCGGTGTATTCGGTGAAATTCGGCGTCCAGGCGCCGTTCAGATAGGGATGCTCGCTGGGCTGCAGGGTATGGGGGACAAGATTCTGGTACAGGATGGGCATGGCCTGGGCTCCCGGCATGAGGTGGCGAAAAGATGTGACGAAAGACTGCTACAAACGGGCACCCAAACAGCCGGCACCCGCCCAAAAAGTAACTTTCATTAAGATACCAATATTCCCATGGGGGATGTCAACTGCCACTCCCGCCTGCGTTTAGACTAAAATGGATGCAAATTCCCCCCTTTTATAAATGAACCCAGCCGCCCCCATGCAACCCGACGCTGCAGACAGGACATGACCGACACCGCACTGATCATCAACCAGGACATGGCGGCGGCGCTGGACATCATCGGCGACCGCTGGACCCTGCTGGTCCTGCGCGATGCCTTCCTCGGCCGCAGCCGCTTTGCCGAATTTCTTGCCCACACCGGCGCCAGCCGCGCCACCCTGTCGCAGCGACTGGAACGGCTGGTGGCCGGCGACATTCTCTACCGCCGCGCCTACGGCGAGGGCAGCACGCGTTTCGAATACCGGCTCACCGCCAGGGGCATGGAACTGTTCGGTGCTTCGCTGCTGGCGTGGCAGTGGGAACGGGACTGGTCCGGCCAGGATGATCTGCCACGCCAGCTGCAGCACGCCCTGTGCGGACATGCACTGCAGCCGCGCGCCCAGTGCCGGCACTGCCAGCAGGCGCTGCGTATCAATGACGTGCGCTGGCCGGAAAGCACCCTCGGCCTGCAGTTCAGTGAAATCCGCTCCCTCAGCGGCCAGCGCCGCGCCCGCAGCGACGCCCGTGGCGCCGACACCGCCCTCACCACCATCAGCGACCTGATCGGCGACCGCTGGACCCTGCTGCTGCTGATCGCCGCCTTCTTCGGTCTCAACCGCTACGACGATTTCCAGAAACAGCTGGGCATTGCTTCCAACATTCTCACCGAACGGCTGACACGGCTGGTGGACGCCGGCATTTTCAGCCGCGCGCAGTACCAGCAGAATCCGCCGCGCAGCGAATACCGCCTCACCGCCAAGGGCGAGTCGCTGTATCCGCTGGTGATCGTGCTGCGGCAGTGGGCGGGAGACTGGCTGCCGCAACCGCAAAGCGCTGCGCAACTGCTGCATGTCTGCGGGCAACCGCTGGTGGTGGATGTGGTGTGTGGCCAGTGCGGACAGAAGCCGTGGCCGAAGGATGTGGGTGTCAGGGCGGACGGCGGCCACCACACCTGAAGGCGGATCAGTACAGGGCGATCACGTCGTAGCGTCTCGGACGCGCCGCCACATTCACCGTCACGCTGTCGCCCGCTTCCCGGTGCAGCAACGCCTTGCCCAGCGGCGCCGACGGCGTGATCACCAGGATTTCGCGTCCCGCCACCGTCACTTTCAAACCACCCGCCGCCGGCCCCAGCAGCAGCCACTGCGCCGCACCGCCGTCATCTTCCACCTCGATCAGCGCGCCCACGGCAATCGCATCGGCGTCGGAAAACTCACGCGGCACCAGAGTGCGGAACGCTGCCAGATCGGCCTCGCATTCCGCCAGCCGGCGCGCCTGACCCTGTGTCAGATACGCCGCTTCCAGACCCAGCGTGTCGTATTTGTTTTCGGCGATGTTTTCTTCGTGCGTGGCGGTTTCATAGGCCACCTGCATCGCATTGCGGGCGTTGACCACCAGCGCTTCCAGCGCAGCAAGAATGACAGCGTGAACCTGATTTTTATCGAAAGGCGTGGACATGATCTCGCGGCGCGCAGCCGCTTTTTCCCCTTGAATGGAATTATTTTTGCTGCAGGAAACCCAGCAGAACTTCAGCATCCTTTTCCAGAATGCTGCGGGCGAAGCGCTCGGATTTCAGCTCGTTTTTCGCTTCGATGGCGGCGACCATTTTCTGGTACGGCGCCGCGTCGAACGACTGGCGGATGATGCTGTTCATGCTGCTGCCAAAAGACTGGTAACAGTCATGCAGGGTGTTGTAGGCCAGCCGGTATGCAACGTTGGCGCTGGCGTCGATGACGCGCTCCCAGATCAGCAGCAGACGCGTCTGCAATTCCGCGTCATCCACAATGCGGTCGATGCCGTCCGCCAGTTGCAGCAGTCCGGCGCTCTGCACATCGGTGCGCCGCAATGCCGCCAGACGCGCCGCATCCACCGCCATCGTGGTGCGCATCTCCACCAGGCTGCGCATCACATCGAAACGGCGGACCGTGTCATCGGTCAGCAGCAGATTGATCAGCAGATCCAGACCGGCGGTGGCGCGGAAATCCTGCACGCGACTGCCGCCGCCGTGCACCGTGCGCACCAGCCGCAGCTGGCTCAGCCGGTTCAGCGCCTCCCGCACCGCGCCGCGATTCACGCCGTAAATAGACACCAGATCCCGCTCGGCCGGCAGACGGCTGCCCGGCGCATATTCGCCAGACAGGATCTTCTTGCACAGGGTTTCATACAGGGACAGGGGGCGCCCTTTGCGGCGGGAAGCAGCATCCATCAAACCAACCTCGGAGAACGGGATCGACAAGTCGTCGGCTGCCTATGGTACGCATTTCCCGCCCACAACCCCAACCGGACATATCATCAAACAGATTGACAAAGTGGTCATACCACTTGCTAGAATCGGTGGCATCCCTGTCCTGACCGGCACCAGAAGGAGTCCCCCCGGCCATGAAAACCATTGAACGCAGAGACCGCGAACCCACCCCCTTTGGCCCCGGCACCCGACTGTGGGACGAGTTCGGCGACGTGCTGACCCACGCCTTCAGCGGCGGCGCCTTCATGCTGCAGGTGATGCATCCGATGATCAATCGCGTGGTCGACATGCATTCCGACGTGTTTGAAGATCCCATTGGCCGCGCCGTGCGCAACACGGAATCGATCCTGAAATGGATTTACGGCGGCGAGGCGGCAGTGGAGGAAGGGCGGCGGCTGATCAAGCTGCACGGTGCGATGAAAGGCGTGGCGGACGATGGCGCGCCCTATCACGCGGTGGACCAGGAAGCCTACGGCTGGGTGCATGCCACGGCGTTCGTCACCGCCACCCGCATCTACCCCTACATTCACGGCCGCCATCTGACCGAACGCGAGGAAGCGTCCTATTACGATGAAATGCTGCAGCTGGGCGCCATCCTGCGCATTCATCCGTCGCAGCTGCCGGCCACCGTGAAGGATTACTGGGATTACTACAACACCATGGTGTCCGAACGGCTGTCGCGCACCAAGATGGCAGATCTGATGCTGGGAACCGTCGCACGGCTGGACTTGCCGATGGCGCCGTGGCTGGCGCAGGTCACGCTGCCGGGCCGCCGCGTGGCCGGTCAGGTGGCGCTGCTGTTCCTGCTGGGGGGAATGACGCCGTCAGCGCGGGACAAGCTGGGCGTGCGCTGGACCGGCGCACACGAATCCGCCCTGCGCGGCCTGATGGCCCTGATCCGGCCGGTGCATGCGCGACTGCCGGAGTCGGTGCGTTACCTGCCACTGGCCCGCCACGCGCGCGCCTATGCGCGGGCACTGGACGCCATCGAGGTGCGCTCGAGGAAAATGGCGCCACCGGCGCGGACAGCTCCCCGCGCCGCCGACGGTCACCTGCAGGGGCCGGTGCCGAAAGTCATCACCAGCCTGTGATCAGCAAGCGTTCGCTGTGTCACGACCGGCGAACGCTCACCCCTTCTCCACCTCATCGGTGCGCGCCGCCAGAATGAAATCCGTCCGGTGCAGACCGCGAATCTTGTGGGTCCACCAGGTCACCGTCACCCTGCCCCACTCGGTGAGCAGCGCCGGATGATGCCCCGCCGCTTCCGCCAGCGCCCCCACCCGGTTGGTGAACGCCAGCGCCGCGGCAAAATCCGGAAACGTGAACACCCGTTCCAGCTGCAGGATGCCGTCGCGCACCACCGGCGCCCAATCGGGAATCTGCCGCAGCAGTTCCGCCAGTTCCTCATCGCTCACCCGTGGCGCATCCGCCCGGCAGGCCTCGCATTTCTGCTCGCTCAGTTTCATGGTTTGTCTCCTGTTTCACCCTGCATTCCCGCGTGCAGGCTCTATGCTTATCAAGCTGCACAAACACCCGATTCAAACGACCGTTGGCCAAACTGACAATCAAATCGATCTTCCTTGCCAATGGCCGTCCGTGACGGCTCGTGCACACTGGCACACCTGTAAAGTCCCATCAACCACCGAATGGAAGGAAGCAGTGCCATGCCCCAGTACAAAGCGCCCCTGCGTGACATGAACTTCGTGATGAATGAAGTGCTGGACTACCCCAGCCATTTCGCCAAGTTACCCAACTCCGAAATGACCACTGTCGACACGGTGGACGCAATTCTGGCGGAGTGCGCCAAGTTCTGCGAGGAAGTACTGTCTCCCCTCAACCAGAGTGGCGATGCGGAAGGCTGCCATTTCGATAACGGCAAGGTGACGACTCCCAAAGGCTTCAAGGAAGCCTACGAACAGTTCTGCCAGGGTGGCTGGCAGGGACTGTCGCATCCGGAAGAATTCGGCGGCCAGGGTCTGCCGCTGTCGCTGTCGATCCTGAAATCGGAAATGGTCGGCACCGCCAACTGGTCCTGGGGCATGTACCCCGGCCTCAGCCTGGGCGCGATGAACACCATCTTCGTCCACGGCACCGAGGCGCAGAAAAAACAGTTTCTGCCGAAACTGGTGGAAGGCACCTGGTCGGGCACCATGTGTCTGACCGAACCGCAGTGCGGCACCGACCTGGGCCAGGTGAAAACCAAGGCTGAGCCGCTGCCGAATGGCCACTACGCCATCACCGGCACCAAGATTTTCATCTCCGCCGGCGAACACGACATGGTGGACAACATCATCCACGTGGTGCTGGCGCGCCTGCCGGACGCACCGGCGGGCACCAAGGGCATTTCCCTGTTCATCGTGCCGAAAATGAAGTGCGACATGGACGGCAACGTTGGCGAATTCAACAAGGTGGTGTGC
>CAZBII010000111.1:0-15456 GCA_964491665.1 uncultured Moraxellaceae bacterium | reverse complement strand
GCGTGAAGGAATCATGCATGGCGTTCACCGCGCCGCAGGATGCCGCTGTGGTGATGGCGGCGAACAGGCTGGACGCCACGATGCCGAAACGGGTTTCCTTGCTTTCCATATTGCCGCCCGCCTGCAGTTCCGATGGCGCCTGATCGACACCAGCAGCGGTGAACATGGGATTGCCCGCCTGCTCAAAGCCCACGGCCATCAGATACATCACAACGAAGATCGCGGTCATCGTGCCCAGCACCGCCCAGCCCTGGCGGATATCACCCACCATGCGGCCGAACACAAAACAGAGTGCAGCCGGAATCAGAAAGATAGCGACCATCTGAATGAAGTTGGTGAGCGGCGTGGGGTTTTCATAGGGATGGGCAGAGTTGGCATTGAAAAAACCGCCACCGTTGGTGCCAAGCATCTTGATGGCCTCCTGCGATGCCACCGGCCCCATGGCGATGGTCTGGGTGTCACCGGCCACCGTGGTCACCTGCGCATAGGCAGCGAAATTCTGGATCACGCCCTGCTGGATCAGCACCAGCGCCATCAGCAGCGACAGCGGCAGCAGCACATACAGCGTGATACGGGTCAGGTCCACCCAGGCATTGCCGAGCGTGGCGCTGTTGTGACGGGCCAGTCCCCGGATCAGCGCAATCGCCACCACGATACCGGTGGCCGCCGACAGGAAATTCTGCACCGCCAGCCCCAGCATCTGGGTGAGGTAACTCATGGTGGCCTCGCCCACGTAACCCTGCCAGTTGGTGTTGGTGACAAAACTCAGCGCCGTGTTGAAAGCCGAATCCGCACTGACAGCACTCATTCCCGCAGGATTGATCGGTAACGCTCCCTGCAGACGTTGCAGCGCATACAGCGTCAGCACGCCCAGCAGATTGAACAGTACGATGGCCAGGGCATAGGATTTCCAGCCCATTTCCTGCTCCGGTTTGATACCGCACAGACCGTACATCGCCCGCTCAATTGCATTCACACCACTGGCGGGATTCATCACACCGGCGATATACCGCGACAGCGTATACGCCAGCAGCAACAGCACGGCAAGAAAAATCCCCAGCTGCAACCAGGCATGCAAAGTGAAATAGCTGGCCATCAGAATTGCTCCGGCTTCAACAGCGCATAGACCAGATAAACCAGCAGGAGCAGCACTACCAAACCCGCCAGAACCGTAAAGCCGCTCATGATCTGCCTCCCAGTTTGTCGAAGCCCACTGCCAGGCCATACATGGCCACGCCGAACAACAGAAGCAATGCGATGTAGAGAAAATCCATAACGCCTCCAGAAGGATTTCGCACCACCACAGCTTAGGTTTCAGCGCATGAAGATGGTGTGGAAAGGCTGTCTGCCGGTATCAAAATTCCATAAAGAAACAGGCCGGGCCGGGCGGATAGTTCCCCTGCCAAATGTACTGTGCGGAATAATCTGGTGGGAATTGGCGGCGAATTGCAGACGCAGGGTTATAAACCCGGCAACCGACCCAGGCGGGAGGACGCGGAATAGCCCATCATGGGTAACCGCAAAGTGGAGAGAATCATCGCCATCGAACGGGAAACGCCCCTTGCCGTGATGACGTCAGGTACCTGCCGCCATTTCTTCGACCGGAACGGCGTGCGTTACAGCCATATTCTGGATGTCCGCACCGGCAGGCCCGCCTTTCGTTTCGCTCACACAATCTGCTGGTCGCGATCCAGAATCCAGCAGCGCGGGTTATGGGTATAGCCGAGTTTGGGGTAGTAATTGTGGGCGGCCGGAGCGGCCAGCAGGATCAGCTTGCAGCGCGGGCCCAGCTGCTCCTGCGTGAGAATCTGCAGCTGGCGCCCGATGCCCTGGCGCTGGTAACCGGCATGCACCGCAATATCCGACAGATAGCAGGCATAGTGGAAATCCGTCAGCGACCGCGCCACACCCACCAGCCGGTCGCCGTCCCACGCCGTTACCGTCAGGTTGGCATTTTGGAGCATGCCTTCCATGCAGGCGCGATCTTCAACCGGCCTGCGCTCGCCCAGCGTGGAGGCATTGAGCAGTTCGACAAACTGGTCGACCGTGATGGGGGCGTTGACTTTGAACTGGATATTCATGCGTACAGATCCCTGTGCAGTTGCCAGATAACGGGTCTTTCTGGATGGTAGCACGACTTCTGTAACGCAGCTGCCGCCGCCTATTTTTCTCGCTGATCCAGAGTTTGATCACGCCCTTCACCACCACCGTTCCCTGCTCATCCAGCGCGGTGACTTTCACGTCCAGTTCGCCCGGCTTCCAGTCGGCAGGATTGATCTCCGCAATGCCGGTAATGTCGCTGCCCGCCTTCGCCGTGTAGTCCAGCGTCATGCCCTTGGGAATCCAGCGCAGGTGTTTGGGAATCGAGGCTTCCGCACACACGCCCATGGCCATTTCCAGCAGGTTGCAGATGGCAATCACATGCACGGTGCCAATGTGGTTTTCCACCGCTCGCCGTTTTTTGATGACGAGCTTTGCGTAGTTGGGTTGCAGCTCCTCAACGATGGCATTGACGGTTCGGAAATACGGCGCCTTGAACTGCACAGCCTTGGAAAAGATGGTTTTGCCGCCGGGATAGGCCGACAGTTTTTTCCAGGTGGCCAGAACGGAATTGGTGTCGCTCATGGAGAAATCCTCGTGCGTGAAACGGATTCAGCCGGCGATCTTGCCAATGCGGTCGCCGGTGCTGACATGTCCCGCCTGAATGACGCGCGCGTTGATGCCGCGCAGGTTCAGCGCCTTGCCCTCCGGCGAATTCACGAACAGCACGGCGTCGCGGCCGAAGCGCTGCAGGAATTTCTGGCAGCCCAGATGGGGTTCCGCAGTGACTTCGATGATGGCGCTGCCGATCTGCAACCGCGTGCCGGGTGGCAGGTTGGCGGGACTGAGATCAAGGTTCACATAGAATTGGTCGCCGGCCATTGGCCAGCGCGCCGGCGTCTGCGCAATCAGGGCAATGGCGCGGGCGTTCATCAGGTTCAGCTGCATGTCGGGATGGGCGGCGCCGTCAGCGGTCTTGCGATAGCCGCGCTGTTTCCAGTTGTCGCCCACCAGCCCCAGCTGCAGGCTCAGTTCCGCGCGCGGCAACACCTTGCGCTCCCCCACCTGCGGGCGACAGACGATGAGGTCGACCGTGCCGGAATCCGCCGGCGACTGGCGCACATGATCGAGCCCTGCCTGCAACTGCTCCAGCGACCGGTGCCATTCGCTGCCATCGGCAATACCGTCCAGGGACAGCTGCAGGGTGTTTTCTCCGTTGGTTTCCATCGTCATGGTCCAGCCTCTTCAGTTATGGTTGGGCAGCCGTCATTGCAACAATATCCAGATCAGCGGAATCAGCGCGAACGACAGCAGCGTGGAAATCATCACCATGCCCGCCACTTCCTGCGGATTGCGGTTGTACTGCATGGCGAACAGATAATTGAATACGGCCACCGGCATGGCGGACTGCAGGATCAGCACCCCCTTCGCCACACCCTCCAGCCCGAATACTTCCGCCACTCCCCAGCCGGCCAGCACGCCGATCAGCAGCCGCGCCAGCGCGAAATACAGGCTGCGCCCGACGGTTTTCAGCTGCATGTCCGCCAGGCTCACGCCCAGGGTCAGCAGCATCAGCGGAATGGTGAAATCCCCCAGCAGCTGCACCGTGTTGTCCAGCCACTGCGGCAGGTCGATGCGGGTGTAGATCATCAGCACTGCCAGCAGAATCGAATACACCACCGGATTGGTGAACAGCTCGCGCCACACGGAATGTCCGCTCACCAGCGCAATACCCAGCGTGAAATGCAGCACCGACAGCACCATGAAAATCGTCAGTGCCAGCGTCAGGCCTTCCTGGCCAAAGGCAAACAAACACACCGGCAAACCCAGATTGCCCGCATTGGGAAACAGCAGCGCGCCCAGATAATCCCGCACCGGCTGCCGGGCCAGACGAATTGCCGCCACAGACAACGCCGCCGTCACCGCCAGCAGGGCCAGCGTCACCAGGAACATCTGCTCCAGCACGGCCGGCGCCACCGGGGTACGGCTCAGCGATGCCACTACCAGACAGGGCGCGCCCACCCGCATCACCAGCTGGGTCACCATGGCGGTGTCGTAGGCCCAGCCCAGCCTTTTCCAGCCAAATCCCAACAGCACGCACACCATGATGGGACCGGTGATGGAAAACAGGGTGGCCAGCATCGTGGAATTCTCCTGCATCCCGCCGTGGCGGAACTGTCTGCTTCAGATATTGGGAAGTATGTGTCAGCCGCGCGCCTGTGCCGTCATGGGGCAGCCTGTTACACTGCCCGCATTATAACGAAAGCCTGTCCGCCCCGAATGAACCAGAATTGCCAGAATACGCCCCCTCTCTCCGCCGCCTGCATCGACTGGCAGGACGGCGTGCCCGTCTCCCGCCAGTTTGAAGACGTCTATTTTTCCCGTGATGACGGTGCGGCGGAAACCCGTTACGTTTTCGTCGGGCAGAACCGTTTGCCGCAGCGCTGGCAGGACTGGCACACGCCCGGCAGCTTCGTGATTGGCGAAACCGGCTTTGGCACCGGCCTGAATTTTCTCTGCGCGTGGGAGTTGTGGCAGCAACTGCGCAAACCGGGGCAGCACCTGCATTTTGTCAGCGTGGAAAAATTCCCGCTGGCGCGTAACGATCTGGCACAGGCCAGTGCGGCGCGGCCGGAATTTTCCGCACTCTTCACGCAACTGCTGGCGCAGTATCCGCCGCTGGTGCGCGGCAGCCACCGTTTGCATTTTCCCGATGAACAACTGACTCTCACCCTGATTTTTGATGATGCCGTTGCCGGCCTCGGCGCCCTGGACGGCAGCGTGGACGCGTGGTTTCTCGATGGTTTCGCTCCAGCGCGCAATCCTGAGATGTGGCAGGCAGAACTGTTCACGCAGATGGCCCGGCTGAGTCACGCTGGCACCACCTTCGCCACCTTCACCTCTGCCGGACTGGTGAAACGCGGCTTGCGCGACGCCGGATTCGACGTGGAAAAATGTGCCGGCTACGGCCGCAAGCGCGACATGCTGCGCGGCGTGTTTTCCGCTGCAAATGAAGCAGCCACATTGCTGCCACCGGCCGCAAAACCCTGGTTTCATTTTCACTACCGCCGCACCGTGCCCGGCCATGTGGCAGTGATCGGCGCGGGGCTTTCCGGCTGCGCCACCGCTTTCTCGCTGGCTGCACGCGGCTGGCAGGTGACCGTGTTTGAATCGGAAACTGAAATTGCCCAGCACGCCTCCGGCAATCCCTCCGGCATCACCTACACGCGCCTGAGCGTGCACGATTCCCCACAGAACCGTTACTACCAGTTCGCCTACCTGCATGCCTGCCGCTTTTTACCGGTTTATTTTGCCGCGCAGAAACGGGAGCCGGGCAACGACTGGAACCTCAATGGCGTTCTGCAGCTGGCGTGGGATGAAAATGAAAGAAAAGAACAGGCATTGTTGCTGCAATCCGGCGTGTGGCCATCCGATGTGGTAGAAGCGCTGACTGCGGAACAGGTGTCGCAACTGCTCAACCTGCCCTGCCCGCACTCTGCGCTGCTGATGAAAAATGGCGGCTGGCTGAATCCCGCGACGCTGTGTGCAGCCCTGCTGCAACACCGCAACATCCACTTGCGCACCGGTATTACAGTGGAACAATTTGCCCGCACGGAAAACCGCTGGCAGCTGAATGACGAACCTGCCCTGTTCGATGCCGTGGTGCTGGCCAACACGTTTGCCGCCAGCCAGCATGATTTTACCCGACATCTGCCACTGCGCTGGGTGCGCGGCCAGATCAGCTACCTGCCGGCCACGACAGCGTCGCAGACGCTGCAGCACGCCATCAATTACGACGGCTATCTGAATCCCGCGCGCGACGGCTTCCACTGTATCGGCGCCACCTTCAATCCCAAGGACAAGGACCCGCAGCAACGCCCGCAGGATCACGCCAAAAACCTGCAGCAGCTGCGCGACACCTGGCCGCAGATGGCGGAGGCATTACAGTTGGATTCACTACAGGAAGTGCAGGGACGGGTCGGCTTCCGCTGCCAGACGCCGGACTTTCTGCCGGTGATCGGCCCCCTGCCTGATCCCGCTCTGTTCCAGCAGGAATACGCCGATATCGGCAAGGGATTCCTCAAGCGCACCTTCAACGCCTGTCCTGTGTTGCCGGATTTCTACATCAACACGGCACACGGATCGAAAGGCATCACCTCATCGTTGCTGGCGGCGGAAATCGTGGCGGGATATGTGGCGGGGGAACCGCAGGGAGTGGACCGGGCCGTGTTGCAGGCCGTGCATCCGGCGCGTTTTCTGCTACGGAATATGAAGCGGCGACAGGGCTGACGCGCAAAGCGCAATAACGGTCAGCCTCTGCCGCAGAGCGGTGAAACGTTCAGGCCGTTTCGCCGCGGATATAACCTTCCAGCTGACGAATCAGGAACTGCTGGTCGGAGATGATGTTCTTCACCAGGTCACCGATGGAAATCAGACCGATAAGCTGACCATCTTCCAGCACCGGCAGGTGCCGCAAGCGCTTCTCAGTCATCAGTTCCATGCAGTGTTCAATACTCTGGGCGGGATTCACGCAAATCACGTCGGCGGTCATGATTTCGCGCACTTCGGCAGTGTGCGATGAACGTGACATCAGCACCACCTTGCGGGCGTAATCCCGTTCGCTGACAATGCCCGCCAGTTTGCCGTTGTCCAGTACCAGCAGCGCTCCCACGCCCTTGTCGGCCATCAGCTTCACCGCATCCAGTACCTTGGTGGTGGGCTGGACACTGTAAATCTGGTCGATATTCTTGGAACGCAGTACATCCCTCACATTCTTCATGAATCCTGTCCTCTTCTTATCGGTATTGTCGAACATGCAGCAAACCTAGCTTACCCCGGTTACTGCAGGTTTGACAATTTTGCAGAACATCTGCCACCACACCGGCAAAAGCGCCACTTTTCCCCAGTGATTTCAAACAGCTGACCGGGTCGCACCAGAACAGGGCCGGCTCATTGCCCGGCCTGTTGCCACTGCTGCCGCGTCAGGATGTGAGCCGATTCCGCTTCCGCATCAAACACTATCACGTAGTCGCGGCGCCGGATTCCGTTCACCACCTGAGCCACCTTGCGCTCCAGTGCAATTTCCTGCTCGCCATAATCGGTGCCTTCACGGGTGACGAACTCCTCCACCAGGGCGTTCAGGGTGTCCGCCGCCAGCGCATCCCACGGAATTTCAATCAGATTGTCCATGACTCGCCTGCACCAGATCTTCCCGCAACACATCCTCGCCGAACTGATCGATGATGGCCGCAATCACTTGCGGGTCCAGCAGATTCACCCGGTCCAGATCCACATGTTTCTTCAGCTGTTTGCCCAGCAGTTCCAGCGTGCGCACGCGCGCGAAATCCTTGTCGTCGGCACTGATGACGAACCAGGGCGCCACCTCGGTGGCCGTGCGATTCAGCATGTCTTCATAGGCATGCTGATATTCCTTCCAGTAACGGCGACTCTCCAGATCCGCCACCGTGATTTTCCAGCGTTTGGTCGGTTCACGGATACGTTCCATGAAACGCTCGTACTGCACTTCCTTGGAAAGATGCAGAAACACCTTGATGAGGATCACGCCGTCGTCGTGCAGCTGACGTTCGAACTCATTGATTTCACGATAGGCGCGCTTCCATTCGTGCTCCTGCGCAAAACCTTCCACCCGCTCCACCAGCACGCGGCCGTACCAGGAGCGGTCGAAGATAGTGATCTCGCCATGCTCCGGCAGACGCTGCCAGAAGCGGAACATGTAGTGACGTTCCTGCTCCCATCTCTCCGGCGCGCCAATCGGCCAGACGTGCGCACTGCGCGGATCGAGATGCCGGGTGATGCGGCGGATGATGCCGCCCTTGCCGGCCGTGTCAGTACCTTCTATCAGAATGATGGCGCGCTTCTTTTCCTTCAGCAGCGCCAGCTGCGCGCGGAGCAGTTCCAGTTGCAGCGCATCCATCTTGTCGCTGGGATTGCTGACGGTTGTGTCCGGCCGCGTGGGAATATCCTTCAGCCGGACTTTTTCATTCACCAGTTTTAGCGGTTTCATCAGCAGGCTCCTGTCCTTCTTCCGGCTCGAACAGCAGGGGGTATAGGAATGTCTGGAATTCATCGCTCATTTCGTTGAGCGTCTTGCGGTCCGCTGCTTCATTCTGCTTGTACTGATATTGCGGATCGATCAATTGATTGGACAGGTGTTCAAACTTGTCCATGCGCTTGTCAAGATAGTGACGACCACCGCCATCCAGAAACGGCTCCAGACCGTAGGACGCCTTGCGCATGATGTGCAGGGCATCTTCCAGCAGCTTTTTGTCGCCACGACTCACGGCCAGCCACACATCCGACACCGCGCCCATGAACTCCGCGTAATGCCGCTGCTTGATTTCGAACGCCTTTTCAAACCGCTGGTTGGCCGCTGCCTGATTGAGAAATTCCGTGTACTGGTCCTGCACGTGTGCCTGCGCCCGCAACATCTGCGCGGTGGTTGCACTCTGCGCGGAATAATTCAGCCAGGCCATCCAGGCGGTGAGCAGAAACGCCAGCAGCACCAGCACCAGACTGAAAATCGAGAAACTGTTTTCCTTGAGAGTGATGAGAGTGTGATGACCGGATTCAGACATGTTCAGACTCCTTGCACGCCGTGTTCACGCAACAGTTGCAGGAAGGCATCCTCGTCAATGACGGGCACGCCCAGGGATTCGGCTTTCGCCAGTTTGGAGCCGGCCTTCTCACCCGCCACCACCATGTCGGTATTCTTCGACACGCTACCCGCCACTTTTGCGCCTAGCTGCTGCAGGTAATCCTTGGCTTCGTCGCGGGTAAGTTTGGTCAATGTGCCGGTGAGCACGTAGGTTTTGCCATCGAGCACACCGGCTTCCCGCGCCGCCGGTTCCTGTTCCTGCCAGTTCACACCGGCGTCCTGCAGCGCGCGGATAATATCGAGATTGTGCTGCTGCGCGAAGAATGCTGCGATGCGGCTGGCCACCACCGGCCCCACATCCGGCGCCTGCTGCAACTGCTCCTCGCTGGCGCTGCGGATATTTTCCAGGGTGCCGAAATGCTGCGCCAGTGTCAGCGCAGTGGCCTCGCCCACTTCGCGAATTCCCAGCGCGAACAGGAAACGCGGCAACGTGGTGGCTTTGCTTTTCTCCAGCGCCTCAATCAGGTTCTGCGCCGATTTCTGCCCCATGCGCTCCATCGCCGCCACCTGGTCGACATCCAGCCGGTACAGATCCGACACATGCGCAATCAGACCCTGATCCACCAGCTGCTCCACCAGCTTGTCACCCAGGCCTTCCACATCCATCGCCTTGCGCGACGCAAAATGCTTGATCGCTTCCTTCACCTGCGCCGGACAGTACAAACCACCGGAACAGCGCGCCACTGCCTCGCCTTCCGGCTTGATAATCGCAGAACCGCACACCGGACACTGCTCCGGCATCTGAATCGGCTGCGTGTGCGCGGGACGTTTTTCCAGAACCACTTTCACCACTTTCGGAATCACATCACCGGCGCGATGCACGATCACCGTGTCACCTACCCGCACATCCATGCGCGCGACTTCATCCATATTGTGCAGCGTGGCATTGCTGACCGTGACGCCGCCGACAAATACCGGCTCCAGTCGCGCCACCGGCGTCAGTGCGCCGGTACGGCCGACCTGAAAATCCACGCCCACCAGCTGCGTCATTTCCTCCTGCGCGGGAAACTTGTGCGCGGTAGCCCAGCGCGGTGCCCGCGACACAAAACCCAGTTCCTTCTGCAGCTGCAGCGAATTCACCTTGTAAACGATGCCGTCGATTTCATACGCCAGCGCATTACGCTTCGCCAGAATGGCATCGTGATACTGCTGCAATTGCGCAGCACCGGTGGCCAGTTTTGTTTCACTGTTGACGCGCAGACCCCATTGCTTCAGCAGCTGCAGATTGCCGAAATGCGTGCCGGACAGTTCACCGCCCTCCACAAAGCCCACGCCGTAACAGTACATGTCCAGCGGACGCTGCGCCGTGATGCGCGCATCCAGCTGGCGCAGACTGCCCGCCGCCGCATTGCGCGGATTGGCAAACGTCTTTTCACCTTTTTCCGCCGCCCGCCGATTCAGTTCATCAAACCCGGCTTTCGGCATAAACACTTCGCCGCGCACTTCCAGCGTCGACGGAAAACCACTGCCATGCAGTTTCAGCGGAATCGATTGAATGGTGCGAATATTCTGCGTGATGTCCTCGCCGGTCTGGCCGTCGCCGCGTGTCGCCGCCTGCACCAGCACACCCTTTTCATAACGCACACTCACCGCCAGACCATCCAGCTTCGGCTCGCACACGTATTCGATTTCATCATCGGTTTTCAGGCGATCCCGCACGCGCCGGTCGAACGCAATCAGCTCCTGGTCGTTGAACACGTTGTCGAGCGACAGCATCGGCACGCGATGCTCCACCTGCGAGAACGCGTCCAGTGGCGTCGCGCCCACCCGTTGCGTGGGAGAATCCGGTGTAATCAGTTCAGGATGTTCCTGCTCCAGCTGCTGCAGCTGGCGAAACAGGCGGTCGTATTCAGCGTCGGGAATGACAGGATTGTCGAGCACGTAGTAGTGGTAGTTGTGCTCGCGCAGCTGGTCGCGCAGGTGTTCGATATTTTGGGCGATGGAGGACATGCAGATTCCGGCCGGAGAAGAAAGATCAATGAGCCGGATTATACACGCCGGACAGCCGTTGACAGGTGTCCGGCGCGACGGGAGCGAGTATCAGTGCTGGCGCTGGCCACCCTGCAGGGTCAACAGCTTGCGTTCGAAATCCAGCACCCGCTGGCGGTAATGCTCAGCGGTCTGCTGGCGCAGGATATTGTGGTGCTCGTCCTTGATGTCGGCTTCCAGCAGATTGGCAATCTTGCGCGCCGAATCCATCATGATCTCGAAGGCATGCATCGGGCGCTTCGGCCCCGGCAGCTGCATGAACATGCAGATACCCGGCGAAGTGAAGTTGTCCATGTTGTCGATATCGAAGGTGCCGGGCTCCACCACGTTGGCCACGCTGAACAGCATGGCACCCTTGCCGCTGTGCTGCTCGTAGCGGTGGAAGATATTCATTTCACCGAAGCGGAAGCCACAGGACTGCAGCACACGATTGAGATCGCTGCCGCGGAACTCGCCCTGGCGGGCCATCACGTTGATGATCAGCACTTCGTGAAAATCAGCCGGCAATTCCACCTCGCTGGTGTTACGGCCGCCCTGTGCGGCGCGGGGTTCCGGCTCCGGACGGGTTTCCACGGCGGCGGACATCTGCGGCTTGCCCTTGCCCCGCGTGGCGCGGTTCAGGCGCGCCTGCTGGTCGGCACGGGCAGCCAGCAGGATGTCATCGTCCGCAAACAGGTCGGACTGCTTGCGGGTATCCGGGCCACCGACCGGCGGCTCCTCGCCACGCGCAACCTGCTCGTGAGCATGGGCGCTACCCAGGATTTCGGCGTCGGCACTCTCATATTCTGCCTGCGCGGAACCGAACGGCGCGTCATATTGCCCGGCGTCCGATTCATCCAGACCCGCGTCACCTGCACGCTCCTGCCGGGACCTGTTCATCTGCACCACGCGGGCGCCGCCATTGGGCAGCTCGCTGGTGAAAAAATCCTGGCTGTCGTCGCCGGGCGGCGTTTTCACCAGATCCATGCGCAGGCGGTTGCGATGCATGCGACGGTAACCATCCAGCAGGATGCCAGCCACCACCACAATGCCCACCAGTATCAGAATTTCCCGCAGACCCAATTCCATCAAAGGTGTCCTCTCGTGTTCCCTGTGTGCGCGGCGCCGGTTGCGCGGCAGCTACACTTTGATTCGCTAATCAACAACATAGAGCAATTCCGTCAAAAATAAAGGAATGCCGTCACGCGATGGCCAGCGCGGCGGCTTCTTCCACGTTCACGGTCACCAGACGCGATACGCCCGGCTCGTGCATGGTCACCCCCATCAGCTGATGCGCCATTTCCATGGCGATCTTGTTGTGGGTGATGTAAATGAACTGCACCTTGGATGACATCTCTTCCACCATGCGGGAATAGCGGCCCACGTTGGCGTCGTCCAGCGGCGCGTCGACTTCGTCCAGCATGCAGAACGGCGCCGGATTCAGCTGGAAAATGGAGAACACCAGCGCGATGGCAGTCAGCGCCTTTTCGCCACCGGACAGCAGGTGGATGGTGCTGTTTTTCTTGCCGGGCGGACGCGCCATGATGGTGACGCCGGTGTCCAGCAGATCCTCGCCGGTCAGCTCCAGATACGCGCTGCCGCCACCGAACACTTTCGGGAACAGGGTGGACAGGCCGTGGGTCACCTTGTCGAAGGTTTCCTTGAAACGGGTGCGGGTCTCGCGATCAATCTTGCGGATGGCGTTTTCCAGGGTTTCCAGCGCCTGGTTCAAATCGTTGTGCTGGGAATCCAGATAGGTCTTGCGCTCGGACTGCGACTTGAATTCGTCGATGGCGGCAAGGTTGATGGGGCCCAGGCGGGAGATGCGCGATGCAATCCGCTCCAGATCGGCGTTCCACTGTTCCTCGTTGGCCTCCGGCGGCAGTTCCGCCACCACGGTTTCCAGATCGTACTGGGCTTCCTTCAGCTGGTTCTGCAGGGTTTCGCGCTGCACGCGCATACCCTGCCAGTCCATCCGGTTGCGCTCCAGTTCGCTGCGCACGCCCTGGGCGGCCTGCTCGGCCTCGCTGCGTTTCTTTTCCGATGCCCGCAGTTCGTGTTCGCAATCTTCCTGCGCGCGCCGGGCATTGCGCAGCTCCTCTTCCACGTTCAGACGCGCTTCCAGTTTGGCTTCCAGTTCCGCCTGCAATTCCACAAACGGATCGTCGCCCAGGGACAGCTGTTCCTCGATGGCGGCGCGACGCTCCCGGAACTGGGCCAGCTGCTGGCGCAGACGTTCCAGCGCGTTTTTCAGCGAGGATGACTGGGTTTGCAGCTGCTGGGTTTGCAGCGCCAGTTGATGCGCCTTGTCCTTGCCTTCGCGGGCCGACAGCCGCACCTGATCCAGACGGGCGCGGTTTTCGTCGCGCTGCTTCAGCAGTTTTTCCCGCTCGTCGGTGTCGTTGGCCATCAGATCGAGGGCTTCCTGCAACACCAGTCGCGCTTCGCCCAAGGTTTCCTGTTCCTGCTGCTGGTGTTCGCGGCACTCGTCCAGTTCCTTGCTGATGCGCTCGCGGCGCATGTTGAACTGTTCGAGCCGCACCTGCTTGGCACTCAGCTGGGCTTTCAGATCGGAAATGGAACGGTTGAATTCGGTGAACTGGCGCTGGGACTGCTCGCGGTTTTCTTCCAGTTCGCGCAGGCTCTCGCGGCCGGTGGTGAGGGCTTCAGTGAGAGCCTCGATCTTCGCTTCAACTTCTTCCAGACGCGCGCTGGTTTCTTCCAGCGCCTTGTGCCGTTTGAGCACGCTGTCTTCCTGCGCGGTATCGCGGGCCACGCGCATCCAGTTGGCGCCAATCCAGATGGCGTCCTGGGTAATCAGGGATTCGCCAGCCTGCAGTTGATTGCGCAGTTGCAGCGCCTCGGCCAGATCGCGGGCCACATACACGCCGGCCAGCAGGTTTTTCGCGGCGGCATCGCCTTTCAGTTTGTCCGCCAGCGGTTGCAGGCCGGAGCGGGCGGGAATGGCAACAGATTTACCGGTATCCAGAAATGCAACAACGCCCTTGTTCAGACTGCCGATCACCGCCGTGACCGCATCCAGGCCGTTGATGCAGACCGCCTGCAGGTAATCGCCCAGCACGGTTTCCACGGCTTTTTCCCAGCCGCTTTCCGCACTGATCTGCTGCGCCAGACGCGGCTTGTCGCCCAGATTATTCTGCGCCAGCCATTCCACCAGATTGCTTTCACCCATTGCCGCCTGCTGCAGTGCTTCCAGCGAGGCATAGCGGCCTTTCAGCGTTTGCCGTTCGCTGCGCAGCTGGTCCAGATCGTGGTTGAGCTGGTTGTTGCGCTCGCGCACCGTGCGAATTTCTTCCTGATAACCCAGCGCGGTGGACTGCAGATCCTCCAGTTTCAGATCCGCCTCGGCCATGCGTTCTTCGAGGATCGCGACTTCTTCTTCCAGCGGACCGGCGGACAGGGTTTCGCGCTCGCCTTTCAGCCGCTCGATGCGATCCCGCAGCCGCTCGACAGACTGCTCCAGATGCTGGATGCGGGACTGCTCCACCTGCGCGCGCTGACGCGGCTCGTTGGCTTTCTGGTTGAACTCATCCCACGCCAGCTGCCATTCCTGCATGCGCTCTTCGGCGTCCTGCAGCTGTTCGTTGGCATCGTCGGAGGTGGCTTTCACCAGTTCATATTCGGGTTCGATCTCGGCCAGGCGGATGCTGATTTCTTCCAGCTGTTCCTGGTCGAGACGGATCTGGTCCTCGGCCTGCTTGCAGGCTTCGATGGTCTGCTGCAGATCCTGGCGCAGCTGGCTGCCGCGCTCTTTCGTGTGCTGGATGGTCTGCTCGACGCGGGCGATGTCGGCGCCCAGGCCATAGAAACGGCCCTGCACTTCGTTGAATTTGTCGGACAGCTCATGATGCTGGTCGCGGCGCGCTTCGATCTGCGCATCCATCGCGCGCTGGTCGGCGACGAAAGCTTCCAGTTTCACTTCCAGATCGCGGATGCGCACCTCGCGCGCCTGCACCTGATCATTGATGGATTTCCAGCGCAGCGCCTGCAGCTGGGCTTTCGCCAGCCGCTCCTCTTCCTTGTACTGCTTGTACTTTTCTGCCGCCTGCGCCTGCCGCTCCAGATGCTGCAGCTGGCGACCCAGTTCGTCGCGCAGATCCTGCAGGCGGTCGAGGTTTTCCCGGGTGCGGCGCATGCGGTGTTCGGTTTCCTTGCGCCGCTCCTTGTATTTGGAGATGCCGGCGGCTTCCTCGATATAGACGCGCAATTCTTCCGGCTTGGCTTCGATGAGGCGGGAAATCATGCCCTGTTCGATGATGGCGTAACTGCGGGGGCCCAGACCGGTGCCGAGGAATATGTCGGTGATGTCCTTGCGGCGGCACTTCACGCCGTTGAGGTAGTAGTTGGACTGGCCGTCGCGGGTGACCAGGCGCTTGAGGGCGATTTCGGCGTAACTGGCGTATTCGCCGCCGAGGGTGCCGTCGCTGTTGTCGAAGACCAGTTCCACGGAGGCCTGGGTGGTGGGCTTGCGGGTGTTGGAACCGTTGAAGATAACGTCGGCCATGGATTCGCCACGCAGATGCTTGGCGGAGGTTTCGCCCATTACCCAGCGCACGGCGTCGATGACGTTGGATTTACCGCAACCGTTGGGGCCGACGATGGCGCTGAGGTTATCGGGGAACGCCACGGTGGTGGGATCGACGAAGGACTTGAAACCCGCCAGTTTGATCGATTTCAGACGCATGGATCGTTCGTTATCCTTATTCTGGTATGGCCGTTTTTTGCACAGACTTCACCCAATGCTGTGCCCG
>CAZBII010000110.1:0-15518 GCA_964491665.1 uncultured Moraxellaceae bacterium | reverse complement strand
CAACCGCATGAATGATCTGGTGGATGGCTGCCGCACCGAGGGTCAGATCCTGTTCGAGAAAATGAATATTTTCGAGCGCTCGGTGGATGTCACCGACCTGCGCCGCCGTGTCGGCATGGTGTTCCAGAAACCCAATCCGTTTCCGAAAACCATTTACGAAAACGTGGCCTACGGCCTGCGCATCCAGGGCATCAACAAGAAGCGGGTGATCGACGAGCGCGTGGAGTGGGCACTGAAAGGCGCCGCGATCTGGGAAGAAGTGAAGGACCGCCTCAACGACAACGCACTGGGCCTGTCCGGTGGCCAGCAGCAGCGTCTGGTGATTGCGCGCACCATCGCGGTGGAACCGGAAGTGCTGCTGCTGGACGAACCCTGTTCCGCACTGGACCCGATCTCCACACTGAAGGTGGAAGAGCTGATCAACGAACTGAAAGAGCGTTATACGATCGTCATCGTCACGCACAACATGCAGCAGGCGGCGCGGGTTTCTGACTATACTGCGTTCATGTATCTGGGTGACCTGATCGAATACAAGGACACCGACACCCTGTTCACCAATCCCAGCGAGAAGAAAACCGAAGACTACATCACCGGCCGTTACGGCTGAGATGGCGCAACAGGTTCAGGATCAGGCAGTCGGCTAACAAGGTGCGAACACAGTGAGAACGGATATGACCAGCGAAGAATACACCCAGCATATTTCCCGCCAGTTCAACGCAGATCTGGAAGAGGTGCGCAGTCACATTCTGGCCATGGGCGGCATGGTGGAAAAACAGGTGAGCGACGCGGTGCAGGCGCTGGTGGAAGCCGATAGCGGTCTGGCCTCGGAAGTGCTGAGCAACGAAAAACAGGTGAACGGCATGGAGCTGCGCATCGACGAGGAATGCACGCGCATCATCGCCCTGCGCCAGCCGGCGGCCAGTGACCTGCGCCTGCTGGTGGCGGCCACCAAGGCCAACACCGATCTGGAGCGGGTGGGCGACGAAGCCAGCAAGATTGCCAAGATGGCGATCCGCATGTCGGAAGAAGGTGCCATTCCCCGTGGCTACATCGAAGTGCGTCACATCGGTGCCCATGTATGCTCGATGCTGCGCAACGCGCTGGACGCCTTCGCCCGTTTCGACGTCGAAATGGCCATGGCGGTGGTGAAGGAAGACAAGGCAGTGGACATGGAATATGAATCCGCCATGCGTCTGATGGTCACCTTCATGATGGAAGATCCGCGCTACATCAAGCGCGTGCTGAACGTGCTGTGGAGTCTGCGTGCGCTGGAGCGGATCGGTGATCACGCCCGCAACATTGCGGAACAGGTCATCTATCTGGTGAAAGGCAAGGATATTCGCCATATCCCGTTGAAAGCGCTGGAAGAAGAAAATATCCTCGGCAGCAAGAAATCCTGAGGCTGCTCGCGCCCTGCCGGATGACATTTGCATTCGGCAGGCGTATTCACTGGATCTGTTTCTCCATCTGCTTGACCCGCTGCTCCATGATCTTCTGCACGTCCTTGGCCTGATCCAGCAGTTTCGGAATCTCGGTCACCGGCACGGTGATGGGAACCGGCAGGCTGTTTTCCAGCCCCTGGCCGTTGGCCAGCGGATTGTTCCGGGTGATGCTGTTGTCGCTCGCCGGCGGCGGTTCGCGGCCAAAGGCGCGGTCGATTGCCTCCTGCGACATGCTCTGCAGCACATTGGCATTGGGATCGGTGCGCACCACCAGATTGGTGGTGTTGCGGTTGGGCGCGCGGCTGAACTGCCACACCCCGTTGGCGTCCTGCCAGCGGTAGAAAATGTTGTCCTGCTCCCTGATGTCCAGCACCGCCAGCTGTTCGCGGGTCAGCTGGTCCGGATTCAGTGGGCCAGCCGGCTGGTTGGCCCACTGAATCCACTGCTGCGGTTCAGCGGCCGGTTGGGCCGGGGTGGCGGGTGCCGTCAGTTGCGGCAGCCGGAATGACGGCAGCTTCAGATCGTTCAGGGTCAGGAATGGCCGGCCATCCGGACCGCGCAGCACAAAGGGTCCGGCCAGCGCCAGCACCACCAGAAAAATCATCAGCTTCACGAACAGTTTCAACATGCCCAAGGCTCCCGGTTTTGCTCCAGTATAGCGGCTACCCAGCCCGCGGGTGATCGTTTACCATGAGCCGCAACCATTGACCGGAGCCCGCCCATGCCTTCTTTCGATATCGTCTCTGAACTCAACCTGCATGAAGTCACCAACGCGGTGGACCAGGCCAACCGCGAGATCGACAACCGTTTCGATTTCAAGGGCACCAAGGCCAAATTCGAACAGGACAAGAATGTCGTCACCATCGTCGGCGATGCCGATTTTCACCTGCGCCAGCTGCTGGACATCCTGGAAGGCAAGCTGATCAAGCGCGGCATCGACATCCGCTGCCTGGACAAGGCCGATCCGGAAATCAACCTGGCCGAAGCCCGCCAGAAAGTGACGCTGCGGCAGGGACTGGAATCGGACCAGGCGAAGAAGCTGGTGAAGCTGATCAAGGACAGCAAACTGAAAGTGCAGCCCTCGATCCAGGGCGAGAAAGTGCGCGTCACCGGCAAGAAGAAAGACGACCTGCAGGAAGCGATTGCACTGCTGCGCAAGTCGGAATTCGAAATGCCGCTGCAGTATGAAAATTTCCGCGACTGACTGAACTCCGCTGCGTCTCAGCAGGCCACCGGCTGCGGCGCGTCCACGATATTCTTGCGCGGGAAATGGCAGGCAAACGTGCTGCCTTCCCCCGGCGTGCTGTTGATGCTCAGGCTGGCGCCGTGATGAATCAGCACGTGTTTCACGATCGCCAGTCCCAGCCCGGTGCCGCCGGTTTTCGCATGGCGGCTCTGGTCGGCGCGGTAGAAACGTTCCGTCAGGCGCGGAATATGTTTCGGATCGATGCCGACACCATCATCTTCCACCGCCATGTGCGCGCCTTCCTTGTCGGCCCACCAGCGGATCAGGATATTGCCCCGCTCCGGCGTGTACTTCACCGCGTTGATCACCAGATTGGAAAACGCGCTGCGCAGCTCATTCTCGTCGCCGAAGATCTGCAGGCTGTCGTCGGCATCCAGCTGGATGTCGTGCTGCTTGTCGGCATTCAGCGCCTGCGCATCGTTGTACACCTGCTTCAGCAGCTTGCCCACGTGCACCGGCTTCATGGGCTGCGTGGTGTTCTCCGTTTCCAGCCGTGACAGCAGCAGCAGATCGTTCACCAGCAGTTCCATGCGCTGGGTCTGTTGCTGCATCTGCCCCAGACCGCGCTTGAGCTGCGGGTTCTGCTCGCCCATCACGTCGAGAAACGTTTCCAGATAACCCTTGATCACGGTGAGCGGCGTGCGCAGCTCATGCGATACGTTGGCGACGAAATCCTTGCGCATCTGTTCCAGGTTGTGCAGGCGGGTGACATCGCGCACCACCAGCAACCGCTCGCCATCGCCAAACGGCGTGACCTGGTATTGCAGGATGACGCCGGGATGCAGCGCGGCGGGAATCTCCAGCGTGCTGTCGAAGTTGGCGCGGTTGAAGAAGCGCACGAAGCGCGGATCGCGCAGCAGGTTGGTGATCTGCTGGCCGCGGTCGGTGGCGATCTTGAGGCCCAGCAGCTGGCTGCCGGCTTCATTCCACCATTCCAGATTGCCCTGCCGGTCCACCACGATGACGGCGTCGCGGATGGCGTTGGTGGATTGCTGGGCGCGGGCGATGATGGTGTGCAGGTTGTTCACCTGCAGGCGATGCTGTTTCTGCTGCTGGAACAGGTGATCGTAGATGATGCCCCACAGGCCGGAGGCTTCCGGCGTGTCGTCGCTGCTGCGCAGGGCGCGCACCAGGCCGCGGGTGCGCCAGAGCATCCAGAACGAGTAGCCCGTGGCCACCGCTGCGATGCCCCAGCCGGTGTGGCCGACGGCCCAGCCACCGAAGCCGCCGAGGGCCAGCAGGATCAGCAGCTGGTTTAACTCAAGGTTCCATTCTTTGAACACGCAACAGTCACCCGAAGCAAGCGAAGCCCAATACTAGCGTAGTCGCCATTCTAGACCATTGAGTGACGGCAACGGTTCTAGATCTTGGTCGAGAACCGGTAGCCGGTGCCGCGCACGGTCTGCACCAGATGATCGTATTTGTACGGTGCCAGCGCCTTGCGCAGGCGGCGGATGTGAACGTCCACGGTGCGGTCTTCCACATAGACGTTGCCGCCCCACACCTGGTCCAGCAGCTGGGCGCGGGAATAGGCGCGGTCCTGGTGGGTCATGAAGAATTCCAGCAGGCGGTATTCGGTGGGGCCCATTTCCACCGGACGCTCGTCGGCGGTAATGCGGTGGCTCACCGGGTCCAGCGCCAGGCCGTTCACCAGGATCTGCTTGGTGCGGTCGCCCTGGGCGCGGCGCAGCACGGCGTTGATGCGGGAAATCAGTTCGCGGGTGGAGAAGGGTTTGGTGATGTAGTCGTCGGCGCCGGCGTCGAGGCCCTGGATCTTGTTGTCCTCTTCGCTCTTGGCGGTGAGCATGATGATGGGGATCTCGCCGGTGGCTTCGTCGCGCTTCAGGCGGCGGGCCAGTTCGATGCCGCTGACGCCGGGCAGCATCCAGTCCAGCAGGATCAGGTCGGGCCGCTCATCCACGATCCGGCTGTGCGCAACCTGCGCGTTCTCCGCTTCAATCCATTGAAAGCCGGCCAGCTCCAGCGCGACCGAGATCATTTCGCGGATGGCTTCTTCATCGTCAACGATTAAAACTTTAATGTCAGGCATGGCAAAAAGGTTCCGGTTTCCCCAAATCAGCGTGCCCAATTTAATGCCGTCAATGTTACAGCAATATGACGGAAATGGGTCAGCGGGCCGGAATCCGTTCAGTTGAGCGAATAATGCAGGAAGATGCCGGCAAAGATCGCCGCGCCCACCCAGTGATTGTGCAGGAAGGCCTTGAAGCAGGCGTCGCGGTCGCGGGTGCGCGCCTGCCACAGCTGCCAGGCCCACAGGGCCACCGCCACCAGCAGCCCGGCGAAATACCACAGACTGAATTTCAGTTCGTTGCCCACCAGCCACAGCGCCAGCAGGGCCAATCCATTGAGGATGCCGATCATGGCCAGGTCGGCGTCGCCGAACAGGATGGCGGTGGACTTGATGCCGGCCTCGATGTCGTCGTCGCGGTCCACCATGGCGTACAGCGTGTCGTAGGCCATGGTCCAGGACAGGGTGGCCAGATAGATCAGCCAGGCCACCATCGGCACGCTTTCCCCCACGGCCGCGAACGCCATCGGAATCGACCAGGCGAAGGCCGCCCCCAGCACCAGCTGCGGCAGGTAGGTGTGGCGCTTCATGTAGGGATAGGTGCAGGCCAGCAGCAGGGCGCCCACCGACAGCAGGATGGTGAAGGTGTTGGTGAACAGCACCAGCACGAACGACAGCAGGCCAATGACGGCGCCCAGTGCCAGTGCTTCCCTGCCGCTGATGCGGCCGGTGGCGAGCGGGCGGTTGGCGGTGCGCTGGACCTGGCCGTCGAAGTCGCGGTCGGCGTAGTCGTTGACAATGCAGCCGCCGGTGCGGGTCAGGACGACGCCGGCGACAAAGATGAAGATCAGCTTGAAGTCGGGTTTGCCCGCTGCGGCGATCCACAGTGCCCACAGGGCGGGCCAGAGCAGCAGGTAGATGCCGATGGGCCGGTCCAGCCGCATCAGCTGGATGAAGTCCGGCAGGCGTCGCAGCGGGGAGTTGGACAGTTGCAGTTCCTTCAGTGTGGCCACGGCGGGCTCCTGTCATCGGGTGGAGTGGACACGATTATCGTCATTCCGGCAAACGGGGTACAGCGTCGCCCGTGGGGCTGCTGGCCTGATACATCGGGCAGGCCTGCAGGAAGTACTCGCTTACCAGCAAGGGCAGACCCGACAGGAAAAATTGCGAGCGCCGGCCCCAGATTTCCCCTTCCGCCGCCCAGGGTGCGCCCAGCTGGCCGGCGCGCAGCCGCGACACCGCAATCGGCCCCCGGCGCACCTGCGGATCGTTGAACAGCACGGCGCCCAGTGGCTTGCTGCCCAGCCGGGTCAGCGCCCGGGCCGGACCCTGCAGGGTGGCGGCGGGAATCAGGGTGCGGGCAAATACCCAGGGCGTGTCGTGACAGAGCAGGGCCACTTCCCGCACGAACGGCCATTCCCGCTGGCCCAGCCCCAGTTCCTGCCGCTCCAGCGCAAACGCCGGCAGAAACCCCTGGCGCAGCACCTGCACCCGGAAATGCCCGTGCGATTCGCGGATCAGGCGACGGGTGAGGGAGCCGGCATCCAGCAGCCAGTCGCGGTAGGCACGCGGCACCCGGTAGGGCGGCACGCTGCCATGCCCGCCCCGGTACAGGGTGGGGTCGTGCAGGATGGAGGGAAGAAAAGGCTGGGACACGCACTACCTGCCGGACACGGAGTCAGTCGGTTACGGGGTAACTGTTTGAAACGGCTGCAAACCGTTGTTGCCGATTCTATCCAAATCGGCGGCGTTTGCCTTTTCCAATCCCTCCGGCTGCGCTTTTCCCGCTTGCTTTTTGGGGGGAGGGCACGTAATTTGCCCGTTCTCCAAATTCTGACCATGGCAATACGCTGTAAAAGCAGAGGGTGTAAACAATATGAGAAAGTTTGAATGCATCGTATGTGGCTACATTTATGACGAAGCGCTGGGCTGGCCCGATGATGGCATTCCGCCGGGCACCAAGTGGGAAGACGTGCCGGAAGACTGGGTTTGCCCCGACTGCGGCGTGAGCAAGGAAGACTTCGAACTGGTGCAGGAATAAGCCTGCACCTTTCCCACCTGTCCCCGCATCCACCGTCCCGCCACAGGGAGATCCAGCAGTGAATCCTGTCATCATCGTGGGCACCGGTCTGGCCGGCTACAACCTGGCCAAAGAGTACCGCAAGCTCAATGCCGAACGCCCCCTGATCCTGTTGACCGCCGACGACGGTCGCAACTATTCCAAACCCATGCTCTCCACCGGTTTCACCAAGCAGAAGAGCGCTGACGAACTGGCGATGGCCGATGCCGCCACCATGGCGCAGCAGCTCAAGGCCGAGGTGAAAACCTTTGTGCAGGTGAGCGCGATTGATACCGCCGCCCGGACGCTGACCCTGTCCAGCGGTGAACGCCTGTCTTATGGCGAACTGGTGCTGGCCTGGGGCGCGGAAGTGTTCCGGCCGCCGCTGGCCGGGGATGGTGTGGATGCGGTGTACTCGGTCAACGATCTGCTGGATTACGCCCGTTTCCGCACGGCGGTGGAAGGCAAAAAGAAAGTCGTGATCATCGGCGGTGGTTTGATTGGCTGCGAGTTTGCCAACGATCTGGCCAACGGCGGTTTCAGCGTGGAAGTGGTGGAGCCGCTGGGCCGTCCGCTGCCGACATTGCTGCCGGAGCCGGCTTCGCGCGCGGTGCAGGCCGGGCTGGAAAGCTTGGGCGTGCAATTCCGTTTCGGGCCGCAGGTGAAAGCGGTGAACCGCAACGGCGAGCGGCTGAGTGTGCTGCTGTCGGATGAGTCCACGCTGGATGCGGAAATCGTGGTGTCGGCCATCGGCCTGCGTCCGCGCATCCAGGTGGCGAAAGAGGCGGGAATAGCGGTGAACCGTGGCATCCAGGTGGACCGCCTGCTGCGCACCAGCGCGCCCCATGTGTATGCCCTGGGCGACTGTTCCGAAGTCGAAGGCAACGTCATGCTGTATGTGCTGCCGCTGATGGCGGGCGCGCGGGCGCTGGCGAAAACCCTGGCCGGCAGTGAAACCGCTGTGGAATACGGCCCGATGCCGGTGGCCATCAAGACCCCGGTGTGTCCGGTGGTGGTGGCGCCGGTGCCGGCCGGCACAGCGGGTGAATGGCAGATCACGGCGGACGGCGCCAGCGTCAACGCGCAATTCGTGGATGCCGCCGGTGTGCTGCGCGGCTTCGCCCTGACCGGCGAGGCCACCAATGACAAGAACAGGCTGGCGAAACTGTTGCCGCCGCTGCTGGGGTAACCCGCCGCCTGTCTTTATGTGAAGTCCCTGTCATCGCAAGGTGGCGGGGATTTTCTTTTTTCACACAGGTAATGACATTGTGAGCCAGACTGCTTTTTCCACCCTGCAATTGCCCGCCGAACTGCTCGCCAATCTGGAATCGCTGGGTTATGCGGAAATGACGCCGATCCAGGCGCAGAGCCTGCCGCCGATTCTGGCCGGCAAGGACGTGATCGGGCAGGGCAAGACCGGCTCCGGCAAGACCGCTGCGTTCGGGCTGGGTCTGCTGGCGGCGCTGGAGCCGAAGCGTTTTGCGGTGCAGGCGCTGGTGTTGTGTCCCACCCGCGAACTGGCGGATCAGGTGGCGAACGAAATCCGCAAGCTGGCGCGCACGTTGCCCAACATCAAGGTGCTGACCCTGTGCGGCGGCATGCCGTTCGGTCCGCAGCTGGCGTCGCTGGAACACGGCGCGCACATCGTGGTGGGCACGCCGGGCCGCATCGAGGAGCATCTGCGCAAGGGCCGGCTGGTGCTGGCGAATCTGAAAACGCTGGTGCTGGACGAAGCCGACCGCATGCTGGAAATGGGTTTCCAGCCGGCGCTGGATGCCATCCTCGAACACACACCGGCGCAGCGCCAGACCCTGCTGTTCAGCGCGACCTATCCGGCGCAGATCCAGGCCATCGCCAAGCGCGTGATGCGTCAGCCGGTGCTGGTGAAAGTGGAATCCACCCACGACGCTGCCAGCCTCGAACAGCATTTCTACAAGGTGGAAGATGACGCGCAGCGCTTTCCTGCGTTGCGTCTGCTGCTGATGCACTTCATGCCGCAGTCCGCCGTGGTGTTCTGCAACACGAAAAAGGAAACGCAGGAGATTGCCGATGCGCTGCAGCAGGCCGGTTTCAGCGCGCTGGCACTGCACGGCGATCTGGAACAGCGCGAGCGCGACGAAATGCTGGTGCGGTTCGCCAACAAGAGCGCGTGCATTCTGGTGGCCACCGACGTGGCGGCGCGCGGACTGGATATCGACAATATCGAAGCCGTGATCAACTATCAGCTGGCGCACGATTCCGAAGTGCACGTGCACCGCATCGGCCGCAGCGGTCGCGCCGGCAACAAGGGCTTAGCGCTGTCGCTGTTCACCGACAAGGATCATTACAAGGTGGCGCTGATCCAGGATTATCTGGGCCAGATCATCAGCGGCGAAGCGCTGCCGCCGCGCAGCGTGCTGCAAAAGGAAATCGTGCAGCCGGCGATGGTGACGCTGCAGATCGACAGCGGCAAGAAACAGAAAATCCGCCCCGGCGACATCCTCGGCGCACTCACCGGTGCCAACGGCATTGCCGGCGCGCAGGTGGGCAAGATCCAGGTGTTCGACAACTGCGCCTACGTAGCGGTGACCCGCGACGCGGTGAAGCCGGCGCTGGCCAAACTCAGCGACGACAAACTGAAAGGACGGGCGGTCAAGGTGCGCTGGATTCGGGGGTGAGCTGCCCCCGGTTTCCCCCCACCCCCAACCGGGATACAAAGGCCCCCGTTCTCGCTACCGGGTAGCCCCTCATGCAAAAGACCGACGTCGAAGCCGCACTGGCAGAGCAGCTGGGCATCAGCAAGACCGCCGCCCGCGACCTGCTCAACGTGATGCTGGACGAAATCACCCTGGCCATGAGCCGCGGCCAGCGCATCGCACTGCCGGGCTTTGGCATTTTCGAGGTACGGGCCCACGGTCCGCGCAAGGGGCGCAATCCGCAGACCGGCGAACCGCTGGAGATTCCGGCTGGCCATGCCGTACATTTCAAGCCCGGCAAGGCGCTCAAAGACCGTATTGGCTGATTTTTCAATTGTGATGGGAATGGTGTTATGAGGTTCTGGATTCTGCTGTTGATCCTCGGCTGGCGCATGCGCTGGCTGGCAAAACACAACGACGCATTTCGCGAGAAGCTGGAAAACAAGGACGTGGTGCTGCAGTTTCGCACGGCCAGCGGCAAGGTCGCCCGCTATTACGTGATCCAGAACCAGAGCGTGACGCCCCACGGCGGCATCCATCCCAAGCCCAACATGTGCATGAACTTCCGCGATGCGCTGTATGCCTATGAAACCATCATGAAGGCCGGCAAGGACCCGATGGTGTTCATGAAAGGCATGGGCACCAAGGACATAGTGGTCACCGGCGAAGCGTCGGAAATGATGTGGTTCATGAGCCTGATGAAATTCCTGCCACCCAAGAAGAAGAAAAAATCCTGAGTGCCATCCGGCCTGGCCGGACGTTACAAAACCGGGACTGGTTACTTGTTTTGTAGCGATTGTGTGACGAAACTGCGCAGGAGGTGGCGCGGGTGACAGGCGGTTGCTAAGCTGCCTGTAATCCTTGTTTGTCTATCTTTTGATCAGTTTCGTGGGGAATGGAGTGCAGCATCGCAACGGGATCATGCGCAGTTTTTCGGGTGGGCAGCTGGCGGTCATGCTGGCGGCGCTCATCGCCATTCCGCTGCTGCAGGCCCAGTCGCTGACTCCCTCCGGACCCGCGTCCGTTTCTACCCCCCTTTCCGCTTCTGCCAACACCGCTGACATCGACTGGCCCCTGCTGCTCGACGGTAGTGGTGTGTCCGGCATTCTGGCGCAGACCAATGACCTGATCGGGCAGGAAATGGCGAATCTGGAGAAGGCGCCGCTGGGTTTCACGCCGCAGGAGCTGTCCACACTGCAACAACAATTCCGCGCCCGGCTGGGCAGCGACTCCCTGCGCCAGGATGTGATCGCCCGCCTGCAGCAGCAGCTGGATCCGGAGCAGGCCCGCCAGCTGCAGCAGCTGCTGCAATCCCCGCGCATGAAATTCCTGAGCACGCTGCAGGCGCAACTCAATGACGATGCCGTGCGCCAGTCCCTGCGTACCTATCGCGTGCAGGTGCGCGAGACCACCCCCAATTCCGGGCGCCTGCAGCTGCTCACCACGCTGGATGACACGCGCCGCCTGACCGCGCTGGAAACGGCGCTGAAAGTGGAAATGCGCAAGCAGATGCTGGTGACGGTGACACAGGTGAAACTGCAGGAAAACGTGCCGGAACCGCTGCTGGATGCGCAGCTGCAGCAGTACCGGCAGGAAGTGGCGCAGCAGCTCAGCCGCACGGCGCTGGACACCCACCTGTACCTGTTCAAGCGCACGCCCAGCGCTCAGGTGCAGGCGCTGATTTCCACGCTGGATCAACCTGCCTTCGAACAGTTCATGGCGATCTGCCAGAGCGCGATCCAGGATGCCTTCCGCGATGCCCGGGCCGATCTGGCGCGGGATCTGCGGCTGGCGCGGCGCTGATCCCGCAGGAGCCGGACACGGATGCCGATGCCGACGCCACTCATTGTCTCCAACGCCCGCGTTCTGCTGGTGGAGGATCATCGCGCGCTGGCCGAGACGGTGCTGGATTTCCTGCAGACCGCCGGCTTTGAAACCGACTATGCCGCCGACGGCCTCACCGGCCTGCATCTGGCCAGCCGTCATCATTACGACGCGCTGGTGCTGGATGTGATGCTGCCGGGCCTGGATGGATTCGAACTGTGCGCGCGACTGCGCCAGCAGCAACGCTCCAGCCTGCCGATTCTGCTGATCACCGCCCGGGACCAGTTGCAGGACAAGCTGGAAGGTTTCCAGCAGGGCGCCGACGATTATCTGGTGAAGCCTTTCGATCTGCCGGAACTGGTGGCACGGCTGGTGGCGCTGCTGCGGCGCTCCCGGGGTGAAGTGGCGCCGGAGATCCTGCAGGTGGCGGACCTCACTTTTCACACCGGCACGCTGGAAGTGAAACGCGCCGGCCAGACCCTGCACCTGTCGCCCACCTGTGTGCGCATTCTGCGGATCCTGATGCGGGAGTCGCCCAATGTGGTGACGCGGGAAGCGCTGGAGCAGGAGCTGTGGGGCGATCTGCTGCCCGACAGCGACACGCTGCGCAGCCATCTGTACAAGCTGCGCCGCGCGGTCGACAAGCCCTTCACGCAGCCGCTGCTGCACACCCTGGCCGGGCAGGGCTTCAAGCTGGCGGCGGAGTGAGCCGCACCTCGAAGCAGCTGCCTGCGCCCTCACGGCTGCGCACGTCGATACTCCAGCCCAGCTGATCACAGATTTTCCGCACGATTGCCAGACCCAGTCCGAACCCCTTGGCCTGATTGCTGCTGCTGCGGAAGAACGGATCGAAGATGCGCTCCAGTTCGGTCGCGGCGATGCCAATGCCGGTATCTTCCACGCTGAAGGCATCGGCCTCGATCCGCACCCGGACCTGACCCTGCTGCGTGCAGGCCAGCGCATTGCGCAGCAGGTTGGTCAGCACGATGCCCACCAGACGCTGGGGCGCACGGGTCTGCAGAAAGGCGCGCTGCTCCAGTGTCAGCGTCACGCCCGGTTGCGCCTGGGATTGCAGCTGCTCCACCAGCAATGCCGCCAGATCGTTCACCTGCACCGCCTCCGCCGTTTCCTGCAACTCGTCTTCCCGCGCCAGCAGCAGCAGGGTTTCCAGCAGGGCTTCCATGTCTCGTACGGTAGTGTCGATGCGCTGCAGGTGACGCCGGGTTTTGTCCGCTGCCGCAGCGTCCGGTGACGCCAGGGCCGCCAGGTTCGCCACCGATCCCTTGATCACCGCCAGCGGCGTGCGCAGTTCGTGACTGGCGTAGCGGGTGAAGTTGCGCTCGCGCACCAGCAGCTCGCGGATGCGGTCGAGAAAGGCGTCGATGGCGTCCATCAGCGCGGCGGTCTCGGCGTCGGCATCCCGGCGCAGCGCGCTGAAATCCGGTGCGGCCAGCGGTACGCGGTGCAGATCGAAACCGGCCATCTGCTGCGCCAGCCGCACGATGGGTGAAATGGCGCGGCGGGCCTGCAGGAAAGTAAAAAACGTCAGCGCATACAGCACCAGCAGCACCAGCGTCAGCGGCGCGATGCCGAAAAAGAACGACAGCCGCGACACCTGCTCTTCATCGAACAGCAGATACAGCCGCAGTCCGTTGTGCTGCGACACGTACACGATCGGCTGCTCGCCTTCGTGCGCCACCCGGTGCAGACCTTCGTTCAGACCGCGCAGCGCGGCGGGAATGGCCTGGCCGCTGCCGTCGCGATCCAGATAGCCGCGCAGGTTGAGCGTGTCCGGCACGGGCGTGGTGCCGTCAGTCTGCCAGCGCTGCCAGAAATACTGGGCCTCGCCTTCCAGCGCTTCCCGCACCAGCAGTTTTTCCGTCACCTGGGCGGCAGCATAAATGCCGATGCTGGCGGCGGCGCTGATCAGCACGACCTGCAGCAGGAAAATTTTCAGCAGCTTGCTGTTCACGCGGGGACGATGCACGGCGGGGTTCCTCGGCGGAAAAGGTCAGGATAGCAGGACAGGATTCAGGGTAGGAAAAGGCGCGTGAACATCGCGTGAACGGGCCGCCGCAAACGTTCACAGGGCGCTCACGTCCGCATAGCTAAGGTGGCGTCTCCCAGAACAAGAGATCCGGAGGCGATCATGAAAACTTTCCAGACAAAAGGAATCACCCTGACCGGCACGCTGCTGCTGTCGACACTGCTGCTGGCCGGCTGCGATAACGATGACGACAGTTCGCCGGCGCGCAACGACCGCACCCTGCTGCCAGCCAGTGATGGGGTGGCGCGGTTGCGGGTGGTGCATGCGGTGGCGGATGCACCCGACGTGAATGTGCTGGCCAATGGCGGCACGCTGCTGAGCGGTGTGCCCTATGGGGTGGCCAGTGCCCTGCTGCGTGTCGACCCGGCCACCTATTCCGTGCAGGTGGATGGCATCGTGCCCGGCGGCACTGCCACCGTGATCGGACCTGCCGGCATTGCCCTGAACGACGCCGACATCACCACCGTGCTGGCGGTGAACACGCTGGCGGACATCGAGCCGCTGGTGGTGCGGGTGCCGGATGAAGTCGTGGCCTCCGGCAGTGTGCGGCTGACCCTGGTGCACGGTGCGGTTGCCGCGCCGGCGGTGGATGTGTATCTGACTGCGCCCGCTGCCGATCCGGTCGAGCCGGTGGGCAGCTTTGCCTTCCGCGACACCCTGGGTCCGGTGACCGTGCCGGCGGGGGATTACCGGGTGCGGGTGATGCTGGCCGGCACTGACACGCTGGTGTTCGACAGCGGAGCCCTGACCCTGGCCGGCGGCCGTGACCTGCTGGTGACCGCCATCGCCAACACCGGGCCGGGCAGTGCGCCGATCCAGCTGCTGACCGCCGATGCGAACGGTTCCGCGCTGGTGCGGGACGCGGCCACGCCGGCGGCGTTGCAGGTGGTGCACGCGGCGCCCACCGTGGGGGCGGCGGAAGTCTTCGTCAGCAGTGACAGCCTGGGTCTGAACGATGTGGAACTGATCGATACGCTCGACTATCTGCAGGTGGTGCCCTCTGCCAGCAGCCGGCTCAACGTCACAGCGGCAGCGGATTACCGGGTGAAAGTGGCGCAGGCCGGCACCGGTGCCGATGCGGCGCTGATTGACGTGGCGGATGTGCCGCTGGCAGCCGGACAGGCCTACACCGTGGTGGCCACCGGGGGCAGTAACGGCACTGCTCCGCAGCTGCTGCTGACCGCCGACGATGATCGCTCCGTGGCGACCGAGGCGCGGGTGAAAGTGCTGCATGCGGCGCCGGATGCCGGTGTGGTGGATGTGTACGTGAATGCGGCGGATAGTGTTTCGGATGCCGATATTCTCAATGGCGACGTCACCCCGGCACTGAACGATTTTGCTTTCGGCGCCATCACGCCCTACCTGTCGCTGGCGGCCGGTGATTACGATATCCGTGTGGTGGCCGGCGACGGCACCCTGCTGGCCATCGACACCCGCGTCACCCTCACTAACGGCCTGGTAGCCAATGTCATTGCCCACGGCCCGGACGCGGCAGATGGCAATCCCGCCGGCTTTGGCCTGCTCCTCACCACACCCTGATTCCCGTTGCACAAGGAGACTGCAATGAAACGCTTCAATCCGATCCGCCTGCTGACGGGAGCGCTGCTGGCGCTCCTGCTCACCGGCTGCAAGACCGTCCAGACCGTGCCTTCGGTGGACATCGAACGCTACATGGGTACCTGGTACCAGATCGCCGCCTATGAAACCTCGTTCAACAAGGGACTGGTGGGGGTGACGGCGGAATACACCCTGCTGGCCGATGGCAGCGTGCAGGTCTACAACAAGGGCTATCAGGACACGCTGGACGGGCCGCTGGATGACATCCTCGGCAACGCGGTGGTGGTGGACGAGCAGACCCGCTCGCGGCTGAAGGTGAAATTTCCCGGCGTGCCGAATTTCCCCTGGGCCAATTACCTGATCGTGGTGCTGGACGCGGAGCAGTACCAGTACGCGGTGGTGAGCGATCCGCTGCGCTACACCCTGTTCGTGCTGAGCCGCACGCCGCAGCTGGACGGTGCCACCTATCAGGCGATCCTGCAGGAACTGGAGCGGCAGGGCTTCAACACCGGCAGGCTGGTGGATACCCCGCAGCCGCTGCTGTAGTCGTGGGAAACCGGCGTCCCTGTGGATGGTGTCGGCCATCGGCAGGGGCGCCGGCCGTTGCGGTCGGTGCCGCTATTTCCCCCCCAGCCCGCG
>CAZBII010000109.1:0-15546 GCA_964491665.1 uncultured Moraxellaceae bacterium | reverse complement strand
CGTTGATCACCGCCAGCAGGGTCTGGCCGGAACTGCGCAGCGCCAGCAGATAATCCTTCTGCTCGCTGTTGAGCGGCGTGTCCGACAGCAGCTCCACCATGCCCAGCACGCCGTTGATGGGCGTGCGGATTTCATGGCTCATGGTGGCGAGGAACTGGCTCTTGGCCTGGTCCGCCGCTTCCGCCGCTTCCTTCTCCTGCCGCACCCGTTCCTTGTTGGTGGATTCGCGCAGGTCCATCACGTACAGCACCACAAACACCAGTGCCAGCAACACCAGCGCCAGCAGATAAATGCGCTGCTGCTGCACCAGGTCGCTGCGCTCGGCGTGATAGATCTCGGCCAGATGACGCAGCAGCTGGTCGCGCGCGGAGGCATAGCTGACGATCTGCACACTGACGGCATCGAAATAGTCGCGCCAGGGCATTTCCAGATCCGGCGCCTGAATCACATTGGTATCCAGAAACTCCGCCACCGTCTCCAGATGCAGCCAGCTGTCCCGGTCGAACGGTGGCACCGTCGCAAGCGCCGGATTATCTTTCAGCAGGCGCTTGACCCGGTCCTGCAGAGCGTCCTGCTGGCTCATCAGGCTGCTGTAGATCTGCTCCAGCGCCAGCGCGCCATCGGATGGCACGTGGCCGACGCGCAGATAGAGGCTGCCGTAGGCGCGTACCCGGCCCAGCAGGGTGAACAGCTCGCCGGATTCGTCCAGCGCCAGATAGACCAGCACCAGCGACAGCTGGTTATTGTCGTTGAACATGCCACCCTGATCCGCCAGCCGGAACTGCAGCTGCTGCAGGCTTTCCACCAGCGGCTGATGTTCGGCAAAGGCCAGGTCGGGCGTGTTCACTTCGGTGCTGACGGTGGGGCGAATCCGGTCGAGCCGGTGCAGCAGGCGGGGAATGGTGAGACCGATCAGCGGATTGTGTTCGCGCAGGGACTGGTCCTGGCGCAGTTCATCGATGGCGCGCAGCAGTTCGGTGCGCTGGCTGGCGTATTCCGTATCCGGCTCGTCGCTGCGCTCGTACACGGTAATGATGCCCAGGTCGCGCAGGCGTTCGGCATTGTCCACCACCGACTGCAGGGTGCGGATATCCTGCACGGCGCGCAGCTTGCGATCCACCTGTTCAAGCTGATCGTCGCAGGTGAACATCAGCTGCACCAGCACCAGCGCCAGCGGCATCACCAGCAGCAGCGACACCACACCGATCCGCGTCGGCAGGATCAGCCGCCCGCGCTGCCGGTGCCCCGCTCCCCGTCTGTGTACTGGCATGCCACCCGTCCTGAATTATTGTTGTGTGCGCCTATCGATTATAGCCAAGCCGAATCCGGCGACCTGAAACGAAAAAGCCCCGCGGCTTGTCACCGCAGGGCTTTCGGAACCGTTGGCAATCTGCCGCAGGTTACTTGGATTTGCCGACCATGAAATCCACCACGGACATGATTTCGTCGTCGGAGCAGGCTGCGCAGGTGCCTTTGGGGGGCATCATGTTGAAGCCGCCAAGCGCATGCTTGTGCAGGGTGTCGGCACCCTGGGCGATACGCGGCGCCCAGGCAGCAGCGTCACCCACTTTGGGAGCGCCGGCAGCGCCAGTGGCGTGACAGGCAGCACAGGTGCCGTTGTAAATTTCTTCGGGAGACTTGGGCGCTGCAGCAGCGGCAGCAACCGGAGCAGCGGCGGCACCGCCACATTCCTCACCCTGCTTGCAGACCTTGGCGGCCGGCTGGGTGCGGGCATCGATCTTGGCAGGGCTCATGATGGAGCGGGTGCCCATTGGTTCGGCATTGCCGGTCTGATCCGCCAGCTTCGATGCCAGGGCCTGTCCCGACATTGCCACACCCACCAAAATTGCCGCCGATACAACCAGTTGCTTCACGTTGAACATGTGCTTTGACCCTCTCTCCGGAATGCTTCGAACCTGGCAGAGCCCCCGACCGAAGCGGTTAGAAAAATTTGACGGGCGCAAGTATACCGTTAGTTACCGGAAAAACGGAATCAGCGCGGCGGAAAGCGCGCCATGATGGCCTGCACCTGTTCCACCAGGCGCCGTGTGCGCTCCAGGGGTGGCAATTCCTCGTAGTAGCGCACGGTGGATTGCCCGGTCCAGATGACCGAACGGGTCTGCGGATTGATCAGGATCAGCGACAGGCGGCTTTCGTCGCGCTCGTCGATGCGGGTTTCCGGCTCCATCCCCCACCAGTACGGATGCCAGTCATAAAAGCCGTAGAACACGGTGCGGGTTTCATAGCGGCGATCGATGGCGTAGGTGAGATCCACCCAGACCTGCGCGTCACTGGCCGGCACCGGGTGCAGGCCCCTCGCCGCCAGCGCTTCTTCCAGAGCCCGGCGCAGGCGGGCCTGATCCAGCGACTGGTACTGCGGTGAAGCCGCCGGGTCAGTACTGGCAGCCGGCTCGGGCACCCAGGCAAAGGTCTGCAGATCTTTCAGATTGGCGGAGGGATCGAAATCCACACGCGTCAGATAGGGCGCGCACCCGGCCAGCCAGAGCGCGATGGCCAGCAAAGCCAGCAGCAGGATAATGCGCGGTAGCGGTTTCGATCGCATCATTGGGGCGGGAAACTCGCAAACATGGCCGACACCAGAGTGTTGATCAGCTGGTCACGCTCGGCCGGACCCATGCTGTCGGTGAGGTTGCGGTTGGCTTTCGCGCTCCAGACCACCTGCTTTTTCGCCGGGTCAATCACGTCCACCACCAGCTTGCCTTCTACCTTCTCGCGCGGTTTGGTGCCGGTACCCACGCCCAGCCCCACATTGCCGGTGCCCAAACCAATGCCAAAGCTGACGCCGGAATCATCAAGTTTGCGCTCCTGCTCCACCCGGTAGGCCAGCAGGAACTCGGCCTTGTCGGCCGCCACTTCCTGCAACTGCCGCCCGGCCAGTGACTTGCGCAGCGCCGCCTCGATGCGGGAATTGTCGAGGGACTGGTAACCGCCGGCACCGGCCGTGGTGGAAATGGCGTAAGTCTTCAGGGTTTTCAAATAGGCGGAAGGGTCGTAGTCGAAGGACACGGGGGCCTGGGAACAGGCCGTCAGCAGGGCCATCAGGGATAAAAGAAGAATGCGGAACATGGACGCTCCTTGCGCGGCGGCGGGGAATCACTGCTGGACAGCTTAGCGAAAGCCGGGGGCGGAGGAAACCGGACAGCGCATGGACTTTGGGGAATCGAGCGCTTATCATAGCGCCCCTTGACGCCAGGGCCTGACCCGACCGTCGGATTTCCCCCGCAGCACAACGCTGCACATCACGCGCCCGTAGCTCAGCTGGATAGAGCGTTGCCCTCCGGAGGCAAAGGTCAGAGGTTCGAATCCTCTCGGGCGCGCCATCTTCGATAGCACTTCCTCTGGATTACCGGCCCTTCCGCCCGCAGGCTCCAGGGCGCTCCATAAAATTCAATCAGTTAAAATCGAAAGCCCCGTCAGACTCCAGCCGTGTGCTTGCCGCTGCCAACTGCGCGCCCAATATCCCCGACCAAAAAAAAGGGACCTCGCGGGTCCCTTATAAAAGCTCTGCAAAACAACACATCTCAAGTTTCACATTTATATGGGCATTCCTTCAGCGAAACACGCGAAGGCTACTCCATCGTTATTCCTGTTTATCGCAACTCCCAGCCAGCCTCTTGCCTAGACCGGATGCGCGTGCGAATCGGGCGTCGATTCCTTGTAGCGTGACGGGTCGGTTGTGTACTCCGCATGACCGTATTCCGCCAGCAGATCATCGATCCGGCGAATCAGGACTTTATCCGAGATATCGCGGACCAGGGGAATGTCTTCCGCAATCCTGTGCACCAGCAGTCGTGGCGATACGATCGCGCCTGCAGCAACAAATCTGAGGTAATCCGCCCACGTAGGCCTCACACCCATTTTGGTTGCCCGTGATGATTCATAGCCCGCCAGAAACACCCGCGTGAAAAACACTTTCGAGAAACTGCGCTCAAGCTGATCGAAAATCTGGCTCTTCATCGATCTGTCCTGCGGCAGATAGCCTGCCATCGTCGAACGGACCAGTTCGCCACAGGTTTCATCGTCATAACCATCGCGCAATGTAGCCGAGTACATGGTCATGGTTTTGACGATTTCCAAAGGCGTGTCTGGCAACAGATCTTCAGGCAAGCCCAGCAGATAACTCTGATAGCGGTTCAGCTCCACTATCGCTCGCTCGCGCTTGTTGAACTGCTTGCGCCCCTGCCTTACCAGATTGAATGCCGTGATAAATGCGGGGATAGTGCCGGCCGGCATCTGATCCACCTGGGGAATGGGAATACCGTAGACATTCACATCCCATTTCTTTGAACGCTTCAGAATGTTGAAGCGCACCATCGAGTGCATCAATCGCACCAGCGCTGCAGCCTTGAAGCCAGGACCAAAGCGCTCCAGCGCACCGGGCAACGTGGCGGTGGTAAAAAAGCTGGCCGTTTCCTTCACGCGCTGCACCGAGGTTTCGCTCGATAGCGCACCGGTCAGCGCCATCGGCAAACCGGAATATTTATTCATGAAAGTGGCGATGAACGCGCCGCGAATCGCATACGGCGTTAAATTTGCCATCTGGTTGCGGCTGTAACGGGCGCCTTCATTCACCAGATCCATGTCCACCCACTCTGGCTTTCGCTCCATCGACAGAATGAAATCCACCAGTTCCTGGGGCGGATTGGGAACCGCATCCAGCCCTTTTGCACACGCGTCCGACAGCATGCTGATCAACGACTTGAAGCCGTATTTGGGCATCAGTGCAGCGTAGGCGTCCGCTACGGTGTCGCCCAGCATCGTGTAGGCCAGTGAACGCTGCACCTGCTCCTCATCGGCCAGCAGTCTTGCCCGGTGTTTGCGGGCGTAACCCTCCGGCAACAGGCTTCTGTCCTCGGGCAATGCCGCAAATCGCTCCGGCACAATGTTGAAATCCACATCGCCATACAGCGATGGAATCCGGGTTTTCTGCTCCCGCACCTGGGCCTGGAGCTCCGACAGGGAAATCGGCATCACAGCCTCCACAAAATACTGACTAGTTGCACGGAACCCATGAGTTCTGTGCCGGCACAATAGTGCGCCGGAGGAGGCTTGGCAATGACTAATGGCGCCAATCATTTTTGCGATCACTAGCGGACTTGCAAACGCGCAGCGAACGTACACCGCAATCCGGACTATGCCTGGTTTTCCAGCTTCACCCCAATGGCTACCAGCACGTCTTTGGCCTCCATCAAACGCTTCCGGCTAATTCCGGCATAGAGCGCCTTCACCCAGGGATCCTGCAATTCGAGCGCACGTTCAAAGCCCGCTCGCCGTTGGCTGCCGTGGCTATTAGTCTCGACCACTTTTGGTTGGGATTCTGCTGCCATATCGTATGTCCTCTGCATTCAAATCGTTCACCACACGCTGAACGGACCGTCGGAGTTTTCCTGCGCTGCTTTATTCTGCAGCCAAGGCTTGTGCCTCTTCGCACTGCAGTCGCAACAGTTGATGCTGTTGCCGCTCTGCTGCCAGGTGTTCCATCAGCGCCTTTACGGTGGGATAGCGCAGCATTTTGATCGCAGGAATGGGCCGACCGACCCGCTCCTGCAAGTGCTTCATCAGCTCCACCGCTTCCACTGAATCAATTCCCAGATCGGCAAAGGTTACATCGAGCGTCACATGGTGGGGCTCCACATCCAGCTTGTCCGCGACCCAGAGCTGCACCTCATGACAGAGCTCTCCCAGCCAGTCCCGATGCAGTAATTCAGCGGGGCCGGGGCGCAACTCTGTCACAACACGAGACGTTTGAGCGCTGCCGGGGCGCCATACATACAACGGCGTGAGCAGTCCGTCGCGATAGAGCCGGCGCGCCTCCAGCCGCTGCGACTTGCCACTGGAAGTTCGCGGCAGAGCATTGAGCGGCAACAACACAATCGCGGCCGGCATCACACCATGCTGCGCTGCCACTGCGCGGGCTGCCATCGCAGAAAGCAGGGCAAGATCATGGTAGTGATTTCCGTTTCGCTGCAGTTCCTGCAGAACGACCAGCTGCTCCCGCCCCTTGTCAGGCATGCCAAAAGCCACCCCGCCCCGATTCCGGAAATCATCGTGGCTTGCCTGCACGGTCTGCTCGATATCCTGGGGATACAGATTGCGACCAGCCACAATAATCAGCTCCTTGATGCGGCCAGTGACGAACAGTTCATCCTGCCAGCGGAACCCCAGATCGCCGGTCCTTAAATAACGCTCCGCCTGGGTGTCCTGCTCGATACTGGCCTGAAAGGTACTCAACGACAGCGCCAGCTTGGCCCAATAACCATGGGCCACCGACGGACCACGCACCCAGATTTCACCCACTTCACCTTCGGCACAGGGTAGTCGGGTGTCCGGTTGCACAATTCTGACATCAGTGCCTTCCGCAATCCGGCCGCTGCTGACCAGGGTCTGCAGCGGAGCCGGGGACTGCGGCTCAGGCGCCACAAATCGTCCCTGCTGCAACGCCTGCTGATCGGCGGCCAGCGTGCGGGCGCCGCGACCACCCGGCGCGCCACTGACGAACAGGCTCGCTTCCGCCAGTCCATAGCAGGGGAAGAATGCGCTGGCAGCAAAGCCGCATCCGGCAAAACGCGCAGCAAAGCGCTGCATAACATCCGCCTGCAAAGGTTCAGCGCCGTTGTACGCCACCTTCCAGCGTGACAGATCCAGATTCCGCAGCTGATCGTCAGTAATTTTCTGCAGGCAATATTCGTAGGCAAAGCTGGGTCCGCCACTGATATGCGCACGCTGGGTGGAGATCGCTTCCAGCCAGATTTCGGGGCGCCGCAGAAAAGTCATCGGCGACATCAGCGTCACTTGAGCACCGGCAAAAATTGGCGTCAGAATGCCACCGATCAGACCCATATCATGGAACGGCGGCAACCAGCACACGGAACGCAATTCCTCCAGCCAGTCCACCACCGGATTGTCACGCAGAAAGCCTCGCAGGATCTGGACGAAGTTGGCCAGCAGATTGGCGTGGGACACCACCACACCCTTGGGGTGACCAGTGGAGCCGGAAGTATATTGCAGAAAAGCGACGTCATCGGATTGGGCCTGAAAAGGAACAAATCCCGCTGGAGGCGTCTTCTGCAGCAAACTATCGATACTGATGCGGGGCACGTCACGGGTTTCACCCAGCTCGCTTTGCCAACCGGTTACCAGACGCAGCACACCGCTGCTGGACAGGATGGCGCCGGGACTGCAATCCAGCGCAATTTTTTCCAGCCGCTGCAGATCCTTGGTGCCCGTGGGCGGATAGGCAGGTACCGGAATGGCACCGGCATACAGACAACCGAAAAAAGCCCTGATGTAATCAAGTCCAGGCAGGAACAGTAGCAGCACCGTACGATCAGCCAGACCCTTTTCCCGCAACGCTACACCGATTTGACGGGCAGACCGATCCAGCTCCTGAAACGTCAGCTGTCCTGCCAGCTTGCCATTGCTGATGAGGAAATTGGCATACACGGCTCGTCCGCTGTTCTGTGCCCGCTGTATCAGCATATCGACCAGGTTGCGGTAGGTAGGCATCAGGATCATGAGAGAAATTCTCCAACGAAAATGGTAGAAGAATTTAACCGATTCGGAGCTGGCGCCAACAAGCGGCTAATCAGGCAATTTCTGTCCTGTTTCGGCAACTTTTCTGCATTGCACGCTGATGTCTACCTGCAGTTGCACCAATGGATCAATGAGGAAGATTTTCACGCGCTCGTTGATGCCAGTTTTGATTTTCAAAGTGCAGACCTCACGCTATTCCAACTCGAATTAATTCATGGGGAGAATCCCGCTTTTCCTCGCGACGGAATCCCGACAGCAAAAGCCGCGACAGAAAAATTGCTATTCTGAAATATCGATTCAGGAACATGCGCAAGCATCGATGCTGGATACGCTGGCAAAACATTGAAGCAGGGAAACCGATCCAGCGTAACCTGGAAGTCGCAAGGCACTGCGATAATCAGCGGGTTACTTCCAGAAGAGTTGAGCGCGGCATACCGCCTGACAATGTTGCGCTTTTTCCGCGAAAACTGTTTCAATTACCCAGGCGGCATCAGTGCCTACCGGAACAAGGCCTGACAGTGGAGAGATAGCTGCGGTGCCAGGCGACAATGACGAAATTGCCTGCCAACCAGAGGTCAAAAGCCGGAGCGGGATGACACCCGGTACCTATTTAAGACAGCACGGCGTTCGCGACAGACACTAACTCATGTACAATTCCTGGCATTCCCGCCGCAGACCGGGCGGACCCTTCCCTGGTGAAACATGGCAAAGAAAAAAGATAACCCGACATGGCTGGACAACGATCTCAATGACCGGCTGTACCAGATCCTGAAAGCGGCGGAGATCCTGTTTGCGGAAAAGTCTTTCCGCTATACGGAAGTCTCCGACATTGCCCAATCTGCCGGCATGAGCAAGGCCACCATCTACAAGTATTTCACCAGCAAGGATCAGATCCTGCTGCGGATCGTGGAAGAAAATTTCAAGTACATTCGGGACCTAGTGGTGCTCAAGCTGCTGACGGGTACCGAACCACCCTTGCAGCGACTGAAAAATGCCGCGCTCGAAGTCGCCGCACATTTTGATAACAATCGCAGCTTCGTCCATGTGCTGATCAAGGATGCCGGGGAATGCATGCCGGAAATCCAGCGCATGCATCACTCCATCATCAATGCCAACTCCAAGATCGCCGATGCACTGTTTGCCAGCCTGAAAAAAGATCGCGAGATTCCGGATCTGGCAGCAGGTGATCTCCTGCGGATTGTCTCGGATATCTGTATAGGCGCACTTTATTCCTGGGTGCTAAGCGACTCCGGCACGCTGGTGAGCAGCGTGGAATTCTATTTCAAATTGCTGTTCAAGGACGCCAGCCATACCAGGCCGGCGCCCTGACAATCAGGCGCTGCAATGTTTGCGGTATTGCTTGGGCGTCATGCCGGTCTTGATCTTGAACAGGCGGCGAAAGTAGCTGCTGTCGCGATAGCCAACCAGATCGCTGATCTTTTCCACCGGCAACTTGGTCATCTCCAGCGCTTCCTTGGCGCGCTGAATCCGCACATGCTGGATGAAATTGATCACTGATTCCCGATGCGCGGATTTGAAGCGTCTGGCGAGGGAGCTTTCACTCAGACCAAATTCAATGGCCGCGCGGGAAATCAGGTTCTCCTCAGAAAAATGCTCGGAAATCCACGCCTGGGTTTTGGCGATGATGGCGTCCTGCGTCTGATTGGTGAACCGGTTCTCGAACACCTGACCACCAATCCGCTTGTAGCCGTTGAAGATAAACATTTCGGCGGTTTTCGCGGAAAAAAACCGGCCGTATTTGCGCTCCAGAATTTCCGTGGCCAGCGTGATCCATTCAGAATCTGCCGCAGCACTATACAGCCTGTCTTCGCAGTGAATAGGAACATGAGGCTTGACCCGCACCAGCGGATACATTTCAGAAAAAAGATCCGAATAGGTCCAGTGCAGTGTCGACTCGCGGTGATTCAGCAAGCCGGTTTCCGCCAGCAGAAACGCGCCCGTACACACCGTTGCAATCTCAGCACCTTGCTGGAATTGATCCTTGATCCAGCGTTGCATTTTGGTGCGCTGACGATAGCTCAACGCATCATCCAGCATCAGCGATGGAATCCACACCACGTCAAATTTTTCCGTTGTCCAAATGTCGTGAGTCGGACTGATACGAATCCCATTGAGTTCGATGGTTTGTTCCAGAGTTTCTGCCACCAGCGCGACCTGCGGCTTGTGACTGAGAGCCTGCCCAGTCCGGTGCTGATAAATCGTCTGACACCGACTGAACACATCCAGCGGTTCGATAATGGAATGGGGAAATGCTTCCGGAGTTATAACGATCGCCACCTTGAGCATCATACGGCGCGCCTCTTCCTGTCTGATCTGCGATATTTTTGTTATTGCGTTTGCATGCTTTCTTGCGAGTGGCAATATAGAAACTGATGACTATATAGTCAACAGCAAAATAAACCAGCAAGTACTGTCGTTTAAGGTATTTGTACTTATATCTATATATATCAATATTTTAATAAATAGACCCTCACCACAAATCACACACAAAACTAAACCCTTTAGTACCCGCCGCCATCAATTCAAGCCGCTCAGGTGTCTCCGCCTGTTTCAGCCGGCAGCGTATTCAGAAGGAATGATTGATTGCAGCCTGTCTTGCCATGAAGCCGGAAACCGGCTTTTCGCAATTTTCAGGGGGCCGCAAAGCGCAGCACTGACAAGCGACGTTCGTGATGAACAGCGTGGAGGGCGAACCGGGCAGGAACGATGGGAAGCTGCCTAATCAGCAGGAGATGGACATGATCTTCGGCGCAGTGACGAATTCACTTGGTGCTGGCAGCGGGCTGGCTGTCGAGCAGAATGGCGCGAGTGTCGATGCGCTCCGGTATTACCCCAAACAGCTTGAACAGGCCGGTGATGGTGACGAACACCCGGCCAGTCACCAGATAGTGAGCCGGCACGTTGGCGCGGCGCTGGCGAATGGTGTCGAGCACCTCGTGCACCATTTTCTCAACTTGCTGAAACTGAATGTTCTGGTCTTTCTTGCGGGTGCAGGTGTGAATCAGATCCATCAGCCGCGACGAAAACGCATCATCCAGCAGACAGGTGAAACCGCCATCGCGCAGTGCCATTTGCAGGCTGCGGGGATCGCCGTCGAGAGAGGCCAGAATAAGATTGACATAGCTGAGTCGCTCCCGGTCAGTCAAACTGCCCAGATAACCGAAATCGACGAACACCAGATTACCGTCCCTGTCGATCAGGTAATTGCCGGGATGAGCATCGCCCTGGAACGTACCAAACCGGATGATCTGCTGAATATAACTGTGTTGTAGCAGTGACAACAGCTCGTAACGGGTCTCTTCGCTGGCCTGGCGCAGATACTCCAATAAAGTTGTACCTTCCACCCACTCGGTTGTAACGATGTCTTCGTTACACAGCTCCGGCAGCAAGCTCAGACTGCGCACTCCGGGCAGATGAGGTAACTGGTGAAATGCCGTGACGTTGCGGGCTTCCTGAAGAAAGTCCAGCTCCTGATGCAGTGAATCGAGGAAAACCCCGATCGTGCCCACCACATCCAATTTGGGCAGAAAAGTGGCAAGCAGACGCGCGAGGAGACGATAAAGCACGAGATCCTGCTCGTAAAGCGCATGAATGCCAGGAATGCGAATCTTGATGGCGACCTCGGTACCATCCGGCAAGCTTGCCCGGTACACCTGCGCGATCGAGGCGGAGGCCACCGGCACTTCATCAAACCGGATAAAGCGTTCGCGCCAGTGCTTGCCCCAGTGGCGACTCAGCACCGGCTCGATGAGCGGGAAGGGCAAGGGCACGACGTTGTTCTGCAGGGGCTGTAATGCCTCGATATATTCCAGGGGCAGAAAATCCGGGCGCGCACTCAAAAACTGGCCAAGCTTGATCCAGGTACCACCATTGGTCTGAAACAGTTGAAACAGACGCCGTGCATTTTCAGTATGCACCTTGTGCTTCAACGCGGCGATCTCGTTGCGGGAAATGGTGCGGCTGCGAACCTGTCTTGTCAGGCGCCAGCTGGCAAGCAGGATACCGAGGTACACGCGCAATGCACGCAAAAAACGGTGACGGCCCTGCCAAAATGCAGACACGCGGGAAACGGGTAAAGTCCTTTTCACACTGAGACAACTATATAGGTATGTGGTGGTGTTGGTGTTGGTGTCCCTGGATTATTCCTGCTCAGAGAACAGGAAAACAGGGGCAATTTTATCACCGTGGCGCAAATGACCAGCGTTGTTGTGACATTTTTGTCAGCAATTGTAATCAACCCTTACACTTCTTCGTCCTATCGCCCACCCGGAAAAATTCCGCCTGCACCAACAAATGAAGATTTGTCCCTGATTTTGCCTCAATACAACCTTGTGCACGTTGGAGTGCCATGGCGGAATGCGCGGTTGAACCGCAAGAAAAACAAAAACCGCACATGAGGATTCAGAATGAACTCTACGCATGCAATCAGCGGGCGCCCATTTCGCAGCGGTATGCTGCTCATGGTGCTCTTCCTGCTTGCCGCAATCAGCGGCTGTGACGAAAACGAAAAATATACCGTTTCGATCTACAAGCCTGACAAGGTCTGGGACAGCTACACGCTGCCTTCCAGCGCACTGGGTCGCTACACACCGGTGATCGACATGGAAGGCAAAGTCATCACCCGCTATGCCTGTGGCGGTAATCCAGCCAAGCTGTTGCCTGACTCATCCATCCTGTGCTACGCCTCCAAAATCGGTGGCTTTGTCCAGAAAACCATGCGCCAGATGTCGGCAGACGGACAGGTGTTATGGGAATTCAGTGACTGGGACGAAAACTCAGCCAAACAGCATCATGACTTCCAGTTCAGCGGCGGCAATCCGGTCGGCTATTACGTTCCCGGCATGGACATGATCGGCCCCGCCGCAGGCGGCAACATGCTGGTTCTGAGCTACCTGACATACAAATATTCGGAACAGAACATCCGCAAAGGCAGGCTGATCGATAGCGTACTGTATGAGATCGATGCCAGCGGAAATGTGCTGTGGCAATGGCATGCCAAGGACCATATCAACGAAATGGGATTCAGTGAATCAGCGCTGAAGGATCTCAAACATGAACTGCTGGCCGACTGGCTGCACATCAACACCGCATCCTACATAGGACCCAACAAATGGTATTCAGAACTGGGCGATGAACGCTTCAATCCAGATAACATCATGATGGTGTCGCCCAATGCACGCTGGGTCATCATCATCGACAAGGTCACCGGCAACATCGTGTGGCGCCTGGGACCAGATTATTCACCCGGCAATCCCGGCGCGGATTTCGGTGGACTGAACTTTGCCCATGCTGCGCACATCATTCCCGAAGGCCTGCCGGGTGCCGGCAATCTACTGGTATTTGACAACGGCAAAGTCTCCGGCTTTGGCGACCAGCACGCGCGCACCCGTCGCTCCCGCACACTGGAAATCAATCCCATCGATTTTTCCGTGGTGTGGGAATTCAATCACCCGCGACACAGCCTGATCATGGGTAACGTGCAGCGCCTGCCCAATGGCAACACCTTCATCACCGAGGGCCTTACCGGTGTAATGCTGGAAGTGACACCCGAAAAAGAAGTCGTGTGGAAAGCGAGAGGCATGGTGCCACAATATCGCGCCTATCGGGTACCAAAAGACTGGGTGAAACCACTCAACACTCGTGCTCCCACCCCTTGATCTCCCGACAAAATGGCCTGACCAGATTCGCCGCCCGGTCAGGCCATTTCTGGAGGATTCAACCTGTCATTGCCAGCACCCAATCAGCTAATGCAGACAGAGGCAGGGAGTGGTATCCACATCTTTATGAATATTGACAGCATGCGCAATGGGATCACCCGCACAAGCAACGCTCTGCCAGAACGGCCGCTGCTGATTGACCTCCATGAAGTCGGTTTCACTCTGGGAGAAATCAGATACGAGCTTTTGCGACAGGACGGGATGAGTATCCACGGAGCATTCTAACCTGGCCCGACAGGCGCGCTGAAGATTACCAATCGACACGCCTATCGGATGTGCAGGAACGGGGTCATACCGGAGCGGGCTGTTGTGCTGCCGTTACCGTTTTCATCGGAGCTGGTTTCTGCAGAAACGTTTCGTATATCACTGCATAGTCGCGCCGGATGCGTTCTTCGGTAAGACCAAAGCGGGCCAGATCATATTCATGTCCACTTTTGTAGTTGCGTTGCTTTTCCGCAATCTTCTTGATCTGCTGCTGCATCTCGATAGTGGGATCAACATCAATAAAGTGCAGGATATCTTCCATCACAGCATCAAACCGTTGCATCAGGCGCGGAAAGGTGACGATGTAAAGATTGCGCGATGGAATCCGGCCCGCAACATAGTCCTCGTGAAACCGCAAACTCAGACGCAACAACGCGGCATACAGGTTTTCGATGAAGTGCTGCCGCTGGGCTTCCGGCAACGACCAGAAGCCGAAACGCCCATCGAGCACACCCGTTACCAGACTCAGACCGGAAGGCACTGTCTCCAGCGGATCGCGCACCATATACAGAATCCTGGCGTCGGGAAAGCGCTGCAGGAATTGCGGCAGACGCAACGAAAGGGAAAACAGTTTCGCCACCACCCGATCGCGCTTTTCACTCACCAGATTGCGACGCCACATAGTCTGGTACCAGTTGAAATCACGCTCCGCATTGGCGACAAAGCGACGCTCGAACCCATCCAGCGTTTCTGATTCCGACCAGGCATAGAAAAAACCATACAGGAACAGTCCATCAAAATAGCGGAACAGCAGAGAAGGATCATCTGTTTCGATGGCCGTAAGATTGGTTTCGTGCGCGGCATGGGCATGATGGCGGGCCGGACTGATCCTCTCCAATAATGGCAGCAGCGGCTTCAGTGGCACCTGCAAGGTCGGTGACGGATACAGCATCTTCCAGATGCGCATGCCGGCGCCCAGATCATTCGCCACCAGAAAGCGGTGCAGAAACGTTGTGCCGCTGCGGGGATTACCCACGATAACAATGGGACTCCTGATTTTGGTGTGGCGCAACGCCGGATAGAACACGCGATCAAGCAGAAGCCCCGCCGATACCAATCCATGCAGTAACAGGAAACCGCCGAATGTTACCAGTGGCGACAGGCGCTGATTGAACTGACGCGCGACAATACCATAAGCCTTGAACATGCGATGCAGCATGAATTCTCTCCCTGCAATAAATCTTTATGATGGGATTACCACTGCAACAGCGCAAACGCGATCGACAAACCCGCGCCCGTGCCACCGATCAGTACCCGATCACCGCGCCGCAAACGGCCCTTTTCGTTGGCGATGGCCAGCGTCATCGGAATTGACGCCGCAACGCAATTGCCGTAATCACCAACGATGTTGACTATTTTTTCCCGTGGAAACCCGAGTTTGACGAACGCCTCCACGCCAGGACCGGAAGCCTGATGCAGGACAAACAGATCGATATCGTCGAACGTCAGGTCATTGCGTTCGAACAGCGTGCGCAATACACGGGAGATATGCATCAGCACCATTCGGAACACCTTCGGGCCCTGCATATTGAAAAGATTGTCTTCACTGGTGGTATCAGGATGCCCCGGTGGATGCCGCATGCCGCAACCGCGAAACTCGGTCAGCTCTGCTCCTTCTGGCCAGGTGTGCATGATCCAGTCCAGCAAGGCACTTTCGCCTGTGCTTTTTTCAATGAGCGCCGCTGCAGCCGCATCGCCAAACAGCGCGGCGCTTTCCGGTTGGTCCAGATTGCGCCAGGGAGTACCAGCCTCGGCGGAAACAACCAGCACACGCTGATAGATTCCCGCCTGTACCAGCCCCGACGCATTCAGTAACGCCACCACAAATGACAGGCATGTGGCATGCACAGACCAGCACGGAATACTCTCCCACCCCAGCGCTTTCTGAATGAACACGGCACTATCGGGAATCAATTGTACCGGCGTCAACGACGCATTGATGATGCAATCCGGCCGGGGGCCGTCACCGATTGCCGCCAGCGCCGCCCTG
>CAZBII010000108.1:0-15615 GCA_964491665.1 uncultured Moraxellaceae bacterium | reverse complement strand
ATGCCGGCCAAGATAGCCAGGCAGGTTTCGCGGCCCAGATTCAGCATGTGTGCGGGATCCCGATGGTGTTGCCGCTCCGTTGTCGTGAACACCTCGGCCAGCGCGGCATTGATGTGCAGCCTGCCCGAAAAATCATAAAAGCCGGAACCGGATTTCATTTTTTCATCGAGATGAAATATCCGGTTCAGCGCCAGTGGATGTGTTTTGGTGAATGCACCACTCATCAGTTCCAGCCGGACAAAAAAGTCAAACGCGCAATTGCGCCAGTGATGGCCGAACTCACGCCACTGCGGCTCGAGGCAAGCGATCGCCGTCTGGTCAGCCTCATGTTCCTGACGCTGCGCGGGTGACAGCGGCTCGGGAATGGACGATGCGATGTCGATCGCGGGTGCAGTCTGCGTGGTGTGATGATGCAGTTCCAGATGGGCAAGTTCGTGCAGAAGCACAAACGCTGTTGCACCTGCGGCAGAAACCCGCGCATCGTGGATCATCTGCGCAGTGGCCAGCGCCTGGATATTGGGTCGATATCCATCCTGAAATGCCAGACGGAACAGCAGCACGAAGAGCATCTGGTTCACGATGTCCGCCAGCGACATCCCCACCAGTTCACTGACAGGAAACAGGTGCCGCGTTGCTTCCGGCAAACTGCCAATGACATGAGCCGAACAGGTCGTGGTTTCGATGAGATCCAGCAGGCCACTGCTGACCACAATCAGCCTGCGTTCACCCATTCGGGTGGAGTACGCGGTGCAGACCGGGTAAGGCAACAGATAGATTTCGCACGCCTGCAGTCGCGCGCGGGCACTGCTGCTGACCAGCGCAAGAGGACCCGCCACCCAGTCAGCAAAACGGCAATGATCGTGATCCCGGCTGTCCAGCATCTGCTGCTGCCGGCGCATGTTCTCGATGCAACGATCCAGCCGGGCCCTGGGCATCTGCATTGACGACAGCGCGCCAAACGCGCAGCCAGGTGAATCCAGGCTGTCAGCCAGCCGGTTGAGCGCTATTTTCATGGCCACCTGCCATAGCTACTGGCCCACGAGGTTTCTGCGAGGCTGGCCTCCGGAAAAGCTGAATAGACTGGCCCCGCAATCCTGCACACAGCGAGGTCAGGCAACATGAACGATTCCAGACAGCATCCTCCTTCTTCCGACACAGCATCCGCCATCACACAGGTCCACTCCTCTGCACTTTACCAGCAGGTGATTGCATTGCGAGGCCGCTGCTACGGCACGCTGTTCCCGAATATCCGCGATGCCGGCATGGCCGATCCCCATGATTTCGGCGCGGTGGTCTGGGCCACCCAGGACCCGCATGGCCAGGTCAACAGCACCGCCCGCCTGGCTCGGGATGGTGAAAACGGTTTACCCAGCGAAGCCTATGCAGGCCCCTATCTGGCGACGCTAAGAAACCAGGGCATGCAGATCGCTGAATTCGGACGCTTTGTCATCGAAAGCGCCAGTCAGCCGGCACAGCTCAGCCGTCGCTACTACGGCCATCTGTGGGCAGAAGCCTACCGCACCGGCATCGACACCGTGGTCATGGTGGCCCGACAAAGCAAGGTCACGCTCTACGGCTCCCTGTTCGGCGCCAGACAGGTCTGCCGCGATATCGGGGAAGACTTTGGCAGCGGGTCCCCGTTCTCGGTCTACCTGTGGCACATCAGCAAGACAGCGCCTGCATTTTTTACCTGGTCCGGACTGTCCGTCGCACCAACAGAGGAGAGCGCATCATGAACAACGATATCTGGTCACACTATGCCACCAGCTTCTCACGCATCACCACCCGCTACCAGTCCACTCTGTATCGTGACATTGCGGCACTGGCCCATGGACGTGTCATCGATTTCGGCTGCGGTCCTGCCAAGCTTGCGCCCTATCTCGCCGCCCGTGAAAAGGTGAACAGTTACCTGGGTGTGGATGCATGCCCATTGATGGTGCAACTGGGCCAGCAACTGCTATCCGAGCTGACCGTTCCAAATTATTCAGTCACCTGCTCCACCATCGAATCACTCGCGGTAAACGGTTTTGATTTTGGTGTTTCGGTCAACAGCTATTACGTTTGGCAGTCACCGCTGATTGTGCTAGAAAACATAAGGAATTGCCTTGCAGAGGGTGCCGACTTCATTCTGGCGACACCGAACAAGCAGCTCGACATGGACCGGCTGATGCAGGACAGCCGCCAGGATTTTCTGCTCAGTCCGGACTTTCGCGATTTCAGGGACTGCAACAAGCAGCTGGCAAACTTCCATGACAGCCGGTTCGTCACGCTCGATACGCTGATCAGCCAGCTCCAGTCTGTAGGCTTTGCGATTTTGCACTGTCATTCCCATTACTTTGACGGCGGACTCAGTTTCATCCACGCCAGGAGGGTGGCAGCGGACGGATGATGGCGCCCGTCATTGGCCGCCTTGACCAATAGGAACATGCTCGATGGAAAACAATCAGACGATTCTGATGGAGTTTGCCGAACGCCTGTACGCTGCCAGCGACATCGATGCCCTGTTCGATGCGCTGGAGCGGGCGGTAGGCCAGCTGGGATTCGAGCATGTTTCCTACACCTATGTGCCCGACGTCCTCAATCGCCTGCTGGGCGATCTCTCTCCGGTGTTCAAGCTGTCACGGGAATATCCCGTCGACTTCATTGACCAGTACGCCGCCTGCAATTTCGGCCAGCATGACTTCACGATCAAGAAAATTGCCCAGGGTGAACAAACACCGGTGCGCTGGTGGGATATGGCAAAACAGCTCAATGCGATGGAGAAAAACATTATCGAGGTGGCCCGCCAGGACTACGGCCTCAATCAGGGCATCACCATTCCGGTATTCAGCGACGGTTATTCCATTGCGGGCGTCAGCGTCACCAGCCGTGACAGCGGATCACAGTTCGACTTTCTCTATCAGGAACGCATCAGAACGTTGACGCTGATTGCGCGCATGTTCAGCGATCGGGCACTGCTGCTGCCCCGCAATCGGGCAATATTCTATGCCCCATTTCTGAACAACCTTTCCGCCACGGAAAAGGCTGTGCTGTCGAGACTGGCCAATGGCGCCCACCTGAAAGCCATCGCCAGCGAGTTACAACTGGATTACAAATATCTGGCCAACACAGTGCTCGCCAGCCTGCGGCGCAAGTTTGGCGATGTTTCCCGCGACCAGCTGCTTTATCAGGCCGGAAAAATGGAATTCGAGCAGTTCTTCCCCACCGTTAAACCCGAGTAACCCCTCTGCGCACCTGAGGCACCGTGGAATTTTCCACGTTGTTGCGACAAGTGCGACCCGCCTAATATCCGGACGTTTGTCACGGCTTTGCTGTATCTCGCGGCGTTATTGGCCGCAGGGGATTTTCTGTCATTAAACCTGGGGAAAAGCACCATGGAAAGGAAACATTCCAGCAGCGGACGTTGGATGCCCGCTGCCGTTGTCGATCGCAAATGGGGAATACTGGCGACCGGTCTGCTGGCTGCCGCATTGGCCGCGTGTGGAGGCGGTGGCGGAGGTGGTGGCGACGGTGGTCCGCGTGAAGCCAATCGCGCTCCCGTCGCCCGGATTGCACCGCTATCCGCCACACAGGTTCTGGAAAGCTGTACCGCACTGGATGGATCGCTTTCCAGTGATCCCGATGGCAATACCATTACTTACGCCTGGTCGATTCAGGAAGCACCCGCCACCGGCACCGCGACACTCAGCACGCCAACGCAGGCCCAATCCGAGTTCTGCACCGACGAACCAGGCAGCTACAAGATTCAACTGGTGGTCAACGATGGCCAGGCTTCCAGTGCACCTGCGCTGGCAGGCTTTACCGTCGCCGCCAACACCGCACCACAGGCCAATGCCGGGGCCGACCAGGCCATTGACGTACTGGCCACCGTGACCCTGGATGGCAGCGCCAGCACTGATGTTGATGGCCAGCCCCTGACGTTCACCTGGAATCTTGCCGCCCGCCCTGCCGGCAGCACCGCCGCGCTCAGTTCCATCAGCGACGTCAAACCCATTTTCGTTGCCGACAAGCCGGGCAACTATCGCATCTCGCTGGTGGTCAATGACGGGCTGGTGTCCAGCAGCGCCGACGAAGTTATTGTCTCAACCAACAACGTGAAACCCGTCGCCAACGCCGGCGCCGACATCGGCGGCAAACTGGTCGGCAGTACGGTGACACTGAATGGCGCCGCGTCTACCGATCTGGATGGAGATGCACTGAGCTTCAGCTGGTCGTTTGCAAAACGCCCGACCGGCAGCACCGCCACCCTGACCGGACCGACCACCGTCACCCCCACCTTTGTCATTGATAAGAAGGGAGAATACCGGGTTCAGTTGATCGTCAATGACGGTGAACTGAACAGCGATGCGGATGAGGTCATCGTCACTACCGGCAACACTGCACCGGTTGCCAATGCCGGAGTGGATCAGAGCGTGGATACCGGTATCGCCGTGACACTCAACGGCGCAGGTTCCAGTGATGCGGACGGCGACACCCTGAGCTACAGCTGGTCCTTCGTCTCCCGGCCGACCGGCAGCACGGCAACCCTGGCCACGCCCACCGCCGTCACCACGCAATTCACGCCGGACATTGCAGGCGCGTATGTTGCGCAGCTGGTAGTGAACGACGGCACCGTCAATAGCGCATTAGACAACGTGACCATTACTGCCACAACAGTGGACGTGCCACTTCCCCCAATTGCCAATGCCGGTCCGGACCAGTCATTCACCAGCATTGCATTGGTCACCCTTGACGGCAGCGCCTCTTCCGACCCGAATGGCGACAGCCTGACCTATGCGTGGAGCTTCACTTCGCGTCCCGCCGGCAGCGCTGCGGTACTCACCGGCGCCAACACGGAATCGCCCACCTTCACGCCGGACCTGGACGGCAATTATGTAGTGCAGCTGATCGTCAGCGATGGCGCGCTGTCCGGCGTGCCCGACACCGTGACCGTCAACCTCAAGCGCAACACCACGCCAGTCGCTGTGATTGGCGGCGCGCAGCAGTTTTTCCTGGGCCAGCCGATTGCATTGACCGGCTCCGGCTCCAGCGACGCTGATGGTGATCCGCTGACGTATGCGTGGTCGGTGCTCACTTATCCTGCCAGTTCGACCAGAACATTCAGTCCATCGAATACTGCTATGAACCCCACGCTGACAGTCAATCAGATAGGCCAGCATCAGATTCAGCTGATCGTCAATGATGGCAAGGTTGGCAGCACTCCAGTCACACATCTGATTACCGTGGTGGATGGTGATCAGGACGGCGACGGTCTGTTGAGTTCGGTGGAACTCGCCAATGGCCTGAATCCCAATGATGATGATTCGGATAACGACGGCGTGCTGGACAGCGCGGAAGATTCCGACAGCGACGGCCTGAGCAACGCGTGGGACGTTGCGCTGGGCTACAGCATCGGCGACAACGATTCCGATAACGATGGCGTGCTGGATGGCAATGAGGATTTCGATGGTGACGGCTATTCGAATGCAGTGGAAATCGCCGGAGGTTTTGATCCGAAGGATGCCGCCAGCCATCCCACCAGTTTTGCGGACCATGTGAGTTTTGAGATCAAGCAGACGCCGGTGGTTGCGGGTGGGAAGATCGGTTATGTGATTCATGTGGGCAATCGCAATGCGTCCCAGACGTTGGCGAATGTGGTGGTAAGGTTGACTGTGCCGACGGGGGTTAGCTTCCACGGCCAGTATGACGCGCACCCCAATGTCAGCAGCAGCGGCTGCATTTCCTGCAACGCTGGCACTGAAGCACGCTGGAACCTGGGTGATTTGGAACCGGGGGACAGCGTTTCTATCGACATCAATGGCACCATCGGTGCTGCGGTAACAGCCGGCACCAGCATTCAGACATCCGTGAGGGTGACAGCGAATGGCACAGGCAATTCCGTTGATCTGGTGCGCACTGCCAGCGTGGTGGCCAGCCAACCGGTGTTCTTCAGCCTGACACCCTCCAAGGATCCGGTCACTCCGGGCGAGTCCTTCAGCTATGAGCTGGATCTGGGTAATGCCAGCAATGCTACCGTCAGTGGCGCTGCCCTGAGTCTGACACTGCCGGCCGGTCTCACCGTCAACAGCATCAGCAACAGCGGCACCCAAAGTGGCAATGTGATTTCCTGGAACGTGGGCAGTGTGAATGCGGGAGCCTCTGTCAAACGCACTGTGAATGTGACCCTGACCAATTCGGCAACCGAAGCATCGGTGCTGAATGCCGTGGCGCAGCTGCGTCATGACGGCGGGCTGGAGCTGGATCGCGAACTGCAGGCGTCCGTTACGGTGTCGGCCCCGCTGCCGCTGAATGTCAGCTATACGCTGGCGCAATCACCGGTCGCGGCAGGCGCCAATCTGCGCTACGTCATCAGCGTCAACAACATTTCGGAAGTCAGCACCGTCAACAATGCCGTCGTGATGTTGCGCGTGCCTGTCGGTGTCAGCTTCCACGGCCAGTATGACGCGAACCCCAACGTCAGCAGCAGCGGCTGCATTTCCTGCAACGCGGGTGACGAAGCAGTGTGGAGCCTGGGCAACCTGGCTCCGGGTGCCAGTGCGTCCATTGAGATTGATGCCACTGTCGCTGCAGCCACCGCCGCCGGCACGCTGATCCAGACGCCGGTGTTTGTCACGGCCGATGATCTGGGTGATGCGGTGAATCTGGTACGTACCGCAGCAATCGGCACACCGTAAAACATAGCGCGCCCTGACCCCAAAGTGAGCCAGGGCGCCTTTGAATATTTCTAGCCGACGGTCGGTGGCAAACAGATGTAACACCACCATCGGCACTCTCAACAGGAGACCGAGATGAAAACAGGTTTACGGAATTACATCGCAGGATTATTGCTGCTGGGAACAACGGGCGCCTTCGCCGCCGACATTCCCGAATGCGTCAATGCCAACCCGAACAGCGTCGATGACGTGCAACGCTGTATTGCCCGACTGCCAGGCATTGCGCAGTACGGACCGTACCATGTTGGCTTTTCCTGTCAGACACTCAAAATTGAAATCAGAAATTCACAGCAGAGTCAGCCCGAGAGCAGCCGCAGGATTCCTGCATGCCGCACTATTGGTGATGCGTTAATGAAGCAGAACGGGCGGTATCCCTCCTGGTATGCCTGCACCGGCTATGACGGATCACAAGCCCAGCTCAACCAGTGCACCAAGGCATTTATCCAGAACGTCAGCCAGCAGCAGCAACTTCTCACGGCTGAATGTTCTCAACTCAAAAACGGTCTATCTATGCTGGTAAGTGGCAACAGTGATCGGGATTTCGATATCAGGCGCAATCCGCCGGGCTGTGAAGCCATTGCAACAGCACTGACTGCGAACGGCGTACGGATGACAGCGGCTGAATGCCTGGGTTACCGGGCGAATGACCCAAGACACATCCAGCAATGCATGCAACCCACTCTCGACAGCGTTCGGTCCCGCATCGTCAAGTTACCCACCTGCGACGAGTCGCGCGCGATCTATCAGCAACTTCTGGTCGTTGGCAATGGGAAAGCACCCGATGGCTATGCGATTCCCGCCTGCAGCATGATCGACCCGATCGTGGCCAACATCCTTGGCAGCCCTGCGGTGGCCGGTGCGCCCGCCCCGCAAGGCAACAGCCCCGTGCAGAACATGCCAGCCCCTTCCGCAATCCCATCCAGCCCTGCCAGTGCCACATCGTATCCCGCAGCGCAACAATATCCCGCAACAGAGCAATACCCTGACTATTCGTCTGCAGGTGTCAGCAAGGAACAGCAACGTGCACAGCGACGGCAGGAACGCATGGCTGAAATACAGACTGGGGCCAATGTCGCGACGCAAGTACTCGGCACGCTGGGCATCGGGTCTGCACCCACCACCAACACCGGCACAGCGACCACGAGTGCACAACCGGCGCCAGAGCCCGTTTACACCGGAACTGAAACGGAATCAGAGCGCAAAATGCGTGAAAAGCAGCAGAAGGTGAATGACGCCCAGCAGACCCTTGAATCCGTCAAGGGCGTCCTGAACATGTTTGGTGGCGCCAAGTAGCACACGGTTTACTGCGGAAACGCAGCTGAGCAGATTCCGACCCCCAAGCGGCGGTTTCTGCTCAACCTTTTTTCTGAATGGCGTCGGGATTCTAGCGCAGCATGCCGCGTTCGCAGATGAACCCGATAATTTCACCCAACCCTTTTTTCTCCTTCATGTTGGTGAACATGAAAGGCTTGTCGCCACGCATTTTCTTCGCATCGCGATCCATGACGTCCAGCGACGCCCCCACCAGTGGCGCCAGATCGATCTTGTTGATCACCAGCAGATCGGATTTGGTAATGCCGGGGCCACCCTTGCGCGGAATCTTGTCGCCGGCTGACACATCGATCACATACAGCGTGAGATCGGACAGCTCCGGGCTGAATGTGGCCGCCAGATTGTCGCCGCCGCTTTCAATGAAAATCACATCGAGATTTTCAAAACGCTCGTTGAGTTCCGCCACTGCCGCCAGATTCATGGACGCGTCTTCCCGGATCGCCGTGTGCGGACAGCCGCCGGTTTCCACGCCAATGATGCGGTCCGGGGTCAGCGCCTGATTACGGGTGAGAAATTCCGCGTCTTCGCGTGTGTAGATATCGTTGGTAACGACAGCGATATTGAAGTCGTCGCGCATGGCTTCGCACAGGCGCAGGGTGAGGGCTGTTTTGCCGGAGCCAACCGGGCCGCCAATGCCAACACGCAGTGTTTGTCTGGACATACATTTTCCTGAAGCAATTGATGAATGTGTTTGTCGGCAATTCCGCTAGGAACGGAACAGCCGGCTGTACTGTTCTTCATGCTGCATGCTGGCCATCACCAGCCCGGGCAGACTGATACCGATTTCATCGTCGGTAACCGCCCATGCCTGCTGCAACACCGGCGCAATCAGCGGCGCAATCTGCTGGAACACACGCTGCCCCGCCGTCTGCCCCAGCGGAAACAGTTTCAGTGCGGCGGCGATCTGGTTCTCCAGCCAGCTCCACACCAATCCGGTTGCCGCCTGTTGCAATGGAATCCGGTGCTGCGCACAGGCGAGCGCAAATGCGGTGACATAACTGATTTCGCGCTGCGGCCAGGCCAGTGCCTGGGGAAAACCCAGATCGCGCATCAGCCGCAGCAGTGCGCCGCCCATCTGCACATCCTCCTGGCGCAGTTCCGCCGTTTCCCGCAGCGCCAGCGACATGGCATTCCAGTATTGCAGCAATGCAACATCATTCTCACCAGCAGCGGCATGCAGACGCACCAGCAGCGGAATTTCCTGCCACACAAAGCTGTGCTGCAACACGCCCTGCACCCACGCGGCAAAATCATTTTCGTTTTTCAGCCAGCCCTGTTCGATGGCGCCTTCCAAGCCCTGCGACCAGGCGAAGCCGCCAATCGGCAATGATGGACTGGCCAGTTGCAGCAGTTGCAGCCACTGCAGAACACCCGCATCAGTGGCGTTCATTGTGATCCCGCTCAGCCGAATGACCGTGTGCAGACACCGGCGTCAGCGCGACATAGGATTGGGCAACACGCGGCGACACGGCCTGCAGGGCACTGGCGGCGTGCTCGTGAGAATGCCCATGGGAATGGCCGCCGGCGTAGGCACCGTCTTCCGGTTCGAACGGCTGTTCTTCCACCTGCACCGTCAGCCCCAAACCTTTCACCATGTCATCCAGCACATGATCGTGCTGATAGCGCAGCCAGCCCGTGCCGATCTGCAACGGCACATGACGATTACCCAGATGATACGCGGCACGAGTCAGCAGATGCGTATCGTCGCTCAGCGCCGTGGTCACGGTTTCCGGCGCGGCCTGCACTTCGATCACGCGTCCGCTTTCATCCTGCAGCAAAACACCATGTCGCAGCACCTGCCCGCGCGGCAGCATCAACCCAATTTCTTCGCCACACACCGTGCGCGTGCGCAGCCGGCTTTTCTTGCGCTCATCGAACGGCAGACAGATCGCCAACGTGGCGGTGGCATCGGCAGGCGCAAACTCAAATACTTTCTTCATGGGATAGCTTCGTGTGTTCAGAACAGGAAATAACGCTGGGCCAGCGGCAGCACGGTTGCCGGTTCGCACGTCAGCAACAAGCCATCCGCGCGCACCTCATAGGTCTGCGCGTCCACCGTCATCACCGGCTGGTAGTCGTTCAGCAGCAGATCCTTTTTCTGCACCGTGCGCGTGCCCTTCACCGCCACCAGCGGCCGCTGCAAACCCAGCCGCCGGCCAATGCCATCGTCCAGCGCCGCCTGCGACACAAACGTCAGCGACGTATCGAACGCCGACTTGCCCAGCGCGCCGAACATCATGCGGTAATGCACCGGCTGCGGCGTGGGAATCGACGCATTGGGATCACCCATCGGCGCCGCCGCAATCACGCCACCCTTGATAATCAGCGATGGTTTCACCGCAAAAAACGCCGGCTTCCACAACACCAGATCCGCCCACTTGCCCACTTCCACCGATCCCACTTCGTGCGCGACGCCATGGGTGATCGCCGGATTGATGGTGTACTTGGCGATGTAACGCTTGGCGCGGAAATTATCGTTGCGGGAAGAATCCTGCGGCAGCGGACCGCGCTGTACTTTCATCTTGTGCGCGGTCTGCCAGGTGCGGATCACCACTTCGCCCACTCGCCCCATCGCCTGCGAGTCCGACGAAATCATCGAGAACGCGCCCAGGTCATGCAGGATGTCTTCGGCGGCAATTGTCTCGCGGCGGATACGCGAATCGGCAAATGCCACGTCTTCCGGAATGTTGGCATCCAGGTGATGACACACCATCAGCATGTCGAGATGCTCATCCACCGTGTTGATGGTGTACGGACGCGTGGGATTGGTGGACGACGGCAGCACGTTGCTTTCGCCGCACACCTTGATGATGTCAGGCGCGTGACCACCGCCGGCACCTTCGGTGTGATAGGTGTGAATGGCGCGCCCCTTGAACGCGGCCACCGTGTCTTCCACAAAACCGGATTCATTCAGCGTGTCGGTGTGAATCGCTACCTGCACGTCGAATTTGTCCGCCACACTCAAACAATTGTCGATGGACGCCGGCGTGGTGCCCCAGTCTTCGTGCAGCTTCAAACCCATCGCGCCAGCAACAATCTGTTCCTCGATCGCGCCCGGCAGACTGCCGTTGCCCTTGCCGAGAAAACCCAGATTCATCGGCAGACCTTCCGCCGCTTTCAGCATCTGCGCCAAGTGCCACGCGCCGGGTGTGCATGTAGTGGCATTGGTGCCGGTCGCCGGCCCCGTGCCGCCACCGATCATCGTCGTCACACCGGACATCAGCGCTTCTTCGATCTGCTGCGGGCAGATGAAATGAATGTGGGAATCGATGCCACCCGCCGTGAGAATCTGGCCTTCGCCAGCAATCACTTCCGTGCCGGGACCGATCACAATCGTCACGCCATCCTGAATATCCGGATTGCCCGCCTTGCCGATACCCGCGATGCGACCGTTCTTCAAACCCACGTCCGCTTTGACGATGCCCCAGTAATCCAGGATCAGCGCGTTGGTGATGACCGTGTCAACACATTCGGCGCGCGGCCGCTGGCTCTGCCCCATGCCGTCGCGAATCACTTTGCCGCCGCCGAATTTAACTTCCTCGCCGTAGCGGGCAAAGTCCTTTTCCACTTCGATCAGAATATCCGTGTCGCCCAGCCGCACGCGGTCGCCAACGGTGGGGCCAAACATGTCGCCATAAGCGCGCCGGTCTATTTTCGCCATGATCGATTCCTTAGAGTTTGCCCATTACCAAACCACGAAAACCGTACACTTCACGCTGGCCGCCAAACGGCACCAGCGTTACTTCACGGCTTTGTCCCGGCTCGAAACGCACCGCCGTGCCGGCCGCAATATCCAGTCGCAGACCACGGGTTTTTTCGCGCTCGAAATCCAGCGCGGCATTGGTTTCATAAAAATGATAATGGCTGCCCACCTGGATCGGACGGTCGCCGGTGTTGGCCACCAGCACTGTGGTTTTCGGCAGGCCGGCATTCAGTTCCAGCTCGCCCGGCTCGGTTATCAGTTCACCTGGAATCATGTTCACGGCCTCACACAATCGGGTTATGAACGGTCACCAGTTTGGTGCCGTCAGGAAAGGTGGCTTCCACCTGCACTTCGGGAATCAGCTCGGCAATGCCGTCCATCACATCGTCGCGCGACAGCAGCGTGCGGCCGAAATGCATCAGTTCTGCCACGGTTTTGCCATCGCGCGCTCCTTCCATGATTTCAAAGGAAATCAGCGCCACGGCTTCGGGATAATTCAGTTTCAGGCCGCGGGCCTTGCGCCGTTCTGCCAGCTGCGCGGCGGCAAACAGCAGCAATTTGTCTTTTTCGCGCGGAGTCAGTTCCATGTGGGGTCTCTCAATGTGTGAATGCAATCAGAGCATGAATCAGGTGAACCAGATGCGCGGCGCCACCGCGTCCACCTGCAGCAAATGCCGGCGCGCCAGACGCCAGCAGGCAATAAAAAAGTTTCGCAGCGGCGCCGCATTGTGGGCCAGACCGCGCACCACCAGCAATTCCGGCAGACGGGTTGCCGCCACCTGCAAATCAGCGCCGCACGCCGCGCCACACAACGTTTTCAGTTCCTGCAGCAGAGCCGTCTCGCCCGCCGTGATCAGCAGCGTTCCCACAGCGGTATAACCCTGCAGCCCCCACGGCGCTTCCAGCAGGTCACTGCCACCGGCAAAATGAGTCCGCTCCAGCAGCAGCGGCACACCCTCGCGATACAGCGCCAATGTCTGCTGCAGCGAACCGGATGCAAACCAGTCCTGCGACGCCGGCCGCCCCAGGCAGGTAATTTCCCAGCCGACAAAACGGGCACTGCCACTCAATTCAATCTGCGTGCGATTTCGCGCTTCCGCCGCATCAAACAGAATATTTTCCTGCGGCAGCCATTCACAGAAGGCGGCGTCGGCCACCTGCAGCTGCACACGTTGCGATTGCGGCAAGCGCTGCCGGTTCGACTTGTACACGCGCCCGGCCGACGGCGTCGTCAGCAAACCGTGCGCACCAACATCCAGCTGCGCCTGAATCGACAGGCTGTCCCCCGCCACAATGCCTCCCGGCGGATGCAGTATGTAAACATGACACTGGCCACCGCTTTCCGGATAAAACGGACGCTGCACTCTTAGCGGGCCCACATGACGGTTGCGCACCAGCACGGTGCAATCGCCGCGTCGCGCAAACGCCAGATCCAGTTCGGCCGACCAGCCATCAACAACCGGCTGCGGTGTAACGTAGGCATTCATGCCGGTTGTTCCCGTGCTGAGAAAATGTGTGCCCTAAAAAAAGGCAAGAAGCATGCCCACTTACCGCATCAGGCGCTGGCGGATATTGGTGGGAGCGAAATAGCCGGTGCCGGGTGGTTCCTGGAAAAACGCCGTATCCAGTCCGGCGCTGCACTGCAGGAAATAGGCGCCGTTTTTCAGATCGTGATAGGCATCCAGCGCCGAGAACACACCCGGCATGGCCTCGTAATAGGCCGCGAAGCGCGTGGTGCTGCGCCACAGCGCGCCGCTGCGGTCGTAAATATCCACCAGCGCAATACTCCAGGTATCTTCATCCAGATAAAACGTGCGCCGCGGATACAGATGGCGCATGCCCGGCTTCAGCGTCGCGTCCACCACCCACACCCGGTGTTTCTCGAACCGCATCGTGTGGGGTTTCAGATGGCCACGCTCCAGCGCCGACGGATCATTGCAGCGGTTGTAACGCATCTTCTGGTTATTGTAGGGAATGAAAATCTCGCGCTTGCCCAGCAGTTTCCAGTCGTAACGGTCCAGCGCGCCATTGAAGATGTCGATCTCGTCCGTCACCCGCAGGCCTTCCGAATTGAAGATGGGGGAGTCATAACCCAGCACCGGCGAACGACGCATGCGGCGCTCACCCGGCAGGTACACCCACGACTGGCGCGGATGCTGCTGCGGCTGCAGCGATTCGTGGATCAGCAGACCGCCGCCAGCCAGCTTGGCCGGGCCCAGAATGCGCGAAAAATAATAGGCCACGCGCCAGTCGCCCAGTTCCAGATTGCGGTGGCGATCATAGAACGGCGACCAGGTTTCGATGAGGGTTTCCAGCGGCGTCTGCGTGCGGTCGGTGTGCACGGTGGTTTCAAACAGATGCAGCCGCAGGAACACGCCTTTCCAGCGCAACTGGTGATTCCACATGATTTGCTGCGGCGACTGTGGCAGCGGGAACGGCGTGCCGGGCCAGGCACGCAGCACTTCATCGCCCTCGGCACTGAGGCGGGCATCGGTGACATTGCGCCGCGCATTGTCATAGGTCCACTGCGGCTGGCGCGCAGTGCGGTGGGATTTGTAAACGGGGATGGCGAAGGTGTCGGGATACTGGGCGAACAGCGCCTGCTGGCCGGCCGACAGATACGCGCGATACTGCTCCAGATTGTTGCGGTGAATGATGAACTGCGGCTCTTCCTCGCTGATGGACTGCAGCCAGCGCAGGTGCGCCGCGTCATCCATCTGGTCGGTGCGCCAGGGGGGAATGGAACCGTCACGATTGCCGGCGCGCTCGGCACCCAGCGGCGTCAGGTCGCGCTGCAGACGTTGCGCGTCCTGCGGTGCCAGCGCAAATGCCGGCAAGGAAAAAAGGCCCGTCAGCAGCAGGGCCATCAGCCATTGCATTGTTATTGTTTCCTGATGAATTCGGAGTTCTCTGCGGTCGCAACCGCCTCAGGACTGGCTCAGTACCCGCAACACGCTCTGGTACAGCGCATCCTGTTCGATCGGCTTTTTCAGAAAGCCCTGCATGCCCGCAGCATACGCCTGCTGCTCATAATCCGACAACACATGGGCGGTCAGCGCGACGATCGGCGTGCGCGGACGGCCCTGCTCCGCTTCCCAGCTACGGATGCGCTTGCAGGCGGTCAGGCCATCCATCTCCGGCATTTCCCAGTCCATCAGAATCCAGTCGTACACCTGCTGCTGCTCGCACACCCGCTGCACCGCCTGGGCGCCGTTTTCCACCACCTCCACGCGGATGCCGGTTTTTTTCAGCATGCCCTGCACCACCAGCTGGTTCACCCGGTTGTCCTCGGCCACCAGTACACGGCGGCCCCGCAGCTGCTCGGCATAGTACTGCTGGCGCTGCTCGAACGACACGGTCTCGGCCCCCGACACCTGCCCCGGCTGCACCTCATGCAGCGCCAGCGTGAACCAGAACGTGGTGCCCTGCCCCAGCTTGCTGCTCACCCCGATTTCACCGCCCATCAGATGACACAGACGCTGGCAGATGGCCAGCCCCAGCCCGGTGCCGCCGTAACGGCGCGCAATCGAGCGGTCCGCCTGGGAGAACTGCTTGAACAGCGCGGCCTGCTGCGCCTCGTCCATGCCGATGCCCGTGTCGCGCACCACGCCATACAGATAATTTTCCGTACCAGCCTTTTTTACCGCCAGCTGCACTTCCACTGCGCCCTGCTCGGTGAACTTCATGGCATTGCCCACCAGATTCAGCAGGATCTGCCGCAGCCGCGACGGATCGCAGCACACCAGCGCCGGCATGTCACTATCGACGCCACAGTGAAACTCAAGCTGCTTCTGCTTCATCTGCGGACCGAACAGGGTCTGGCATTCGTGCATGATCTGGCGCACATCAAACACCACGTTGTCGATC
>CAZBII010000107.1:0-15639 GCA_964491665.1 uncultured Moraxellaceae bacterium | reverse complement strand
GGGCGAGATCGACGTGGCCCTGTGCGGCCATCCCAAAGTCACCCAGGCGCTGGTGGACGTGCGTCGCAACGAACACGGCGACAAGAAGCTGGTGGCCTATCTGGTGGCAGAGCCGGTCAGCGTGTCGGACCTGCGGGCGTTTCTGGAAAAGTCGCTGCCCGATTACATGGTGCCCACCAATTTCGTGTTCCTGAAGGAATTCCCGCGCACCCCCAGCGGCAAGATCGACCGCCGCAACCTGCCGGAAGCCTCGCGCGAGCGGCCGCCACTGGCCACCGACTACCAGGCACCGACCACTGACTACCAGAAAAAGCTGGTGCAGGCGTGGCAGTCGCTGCTGGAAGTGGCACCCATCGGCATCACTGACAATTTTTTCGATCTGGGCGGCAATTCCCTGCTGGCCCTGCGCTTCATCGACTGGCTGAAAATCGAGTGCGACGTCGATCTGTCGCCGGTGGAAATGTTCCAGCATCCCACCATCAAGAATCTGGCCGAGGCGCAGCAGACCCGCGCCGCGCAGAACCGCGCGCTGCATTCGATCCTGCAGAAGCACACCGGCAAGGGCGAGATTCATGACATCGCCATCATCGGCATGGCGGTGCGTTTCCCCGGCGCCAATTCGGTGGAGCAGTTCTGGCAGAATCTGGTGAACGGCGTGGAATCGATCCGCCGGTTCACGCCGGAGGAACTGCGCGCCGAGTCCACCAGCAAGTGGCTGAACGATCCCAAATATGTGCCGGTGAAAGCGGTGATCGACCGGCCCGGCCATTTCGACGCGCGCTTCTTTGGCATTTCCCCGCGCGAGGCGGAAGTGATCGATCCGCAGCAGCGCATTTTTCTGGAAACGGCCTGGTCGGTGCTGGAGGATGCGGGCTATGTGCCGCAGCAGTATCAGGGCGAGATTGGCGTGTACGCCGGCACCAACAACAACAGCTATTTGCCGAACAATCTGCAGAAACGCCAGGACGTGATCGACAAGGCCAGCGCCTTCATCGTCATGACCGGCAATGAAAAGGATTACGTCGCCACCCGTACCGCGCACAAACTGAATCTGACCGGCCCGGCAGTGAGCGTGCACAGTGCCTGCTCCACGTCGCTGCTGGCGGTGCATCAGGCGGTGAAAGCACTGCGTACCGGTGAGTGCGACATGGCGATTGCCGGCGGCTCGTCGGTGTCGTCGCCGCAGTGCGATGGCTATCTGTACCAGGAAGGCGGCATGTTCTCGGCGGATGGCCACTGCCGTCCGTTCGACGCGGAGGCCACCGGCACCACGTTCAGTGATGGTTGCGGCGCAGTGCTGCTGAAACCGCTGCAACAGGCGCTGGCCGATGGCGATCACATCTATGGTGTGATCAAGGGTTCCGCCATCAACAATGACGGCGGCGAGAAAGCCAGTTTTTCCGCGCCCAATCCGCTGGGCCAGAGCAAGGTGATCCTGAAAGCGCAGATGGACGCCGGCGTGCCGGCCAGTGCGCTGGGTTACGTGGAAACTCACGGTACCGCGACGCCGCTGGGTGATCCGATCGAGGTGCAGGCGCTGAACGATGCGTTTGTTTCCAACGGCGGCAATCCGGGCTGCGTGATCGGCTCGGTGAAAAGCAATTTCGGCCATCTCACGGCCGCCGCCGGCGTCGCCGGTCTGATCAAGGCCACGCTGATCGTCAACAAGGGTGTGATTCCACCGACCCTGCATTTCCGCAAACCCAATCCGGCGATTGCGTGGGAACAGACACCGTTCCGCGTGAATGCGTCTGCCGAAAACTGGAGCGGCACCGGCGTGCGTCTGGCCGGCGTGAGTTCGTTCGGCGTGGGCGGCACCAATGCACATGTGATCGTGGCACAGCCGCCGCAGGTGCAACCGTCCGGCGTGGCGCGGCCGTGGCAACTGCTGCCGCTGTCGCACCAGTCGGCGGACGGTCTGGAACGGCAGGAAGCGGCGCTGGCCAAAGCGCTGCCACAGCAGACTTCACTGGCCGATGTGGCCTACACGCTGCAAACCGGACGCGGTTCCTTCAAGGAAATGGCGTTCGTGATTGCGAACAGCATCGACAGCGCCGTCGATGCGCTGGGCGCGAAAAAGTCGCCGCTGTATCGCCGCATCAGCCGTGGCAACGTCACCCATCAGGTGGCGTTCGCGTTTCCCGGTCAGGGTTCGCAGATGACCGGCATGGGCCAGGCTTTCTACGAAGCGGAAGCGGTGTTCCAGCAGACGGTGGATCAGGCGGCGGAACTGCTGCTGCCGCTACTGCAGGAAGATATTCGTCACCTGATTTATCCGACGCTTTTCAAACAGCAGCCGGATGAGGCCAAACTCGGCCAGACGCTGTACACGCAGCTGAGCCTGTTCGTCACCGAATATGCGCTGGCGCAACTGTGGCGTTCGTGGGGCATCGAGCCGGTGGCCATGCTCGGCCACAGTATCGGCGAATGGGTGGCCGCCTGTGTGGCGGGCACGGTGTCGCTGCAGGGTGCGCTCACCGCCGTGTTCCATCGCGGCCGGCTGATGCAGGCGCAGACACCGGGTGACATGCTGGGTGTGCGCGCCGACGAAGCCACCGTGCGCGCGCTGCTGCCGGATACGCTGGATTTTGCCGCCATCAACAGTCCGAATGCCTGCGTGGTGGCCGGCAAGCCTGACGACATTGCCGCATTTGCGCAGCTGTGCGACGACAAGAAAATCGCCAGCAAGCTGCTGATGACGTCGCATGCTTTCCACAGTCGCATGATGGACCCGGCGCTGGACGAATTCACCGCCGCGCTCGCCGGCATCGCCTTCAGCAAACCGAAAACGCCGTTCATTTCCAGTGTCACCGGTACCTGGATTACCGATGAACAGGCGGTGTCGCCAGACTACTGGGCGTCGCACATCCGCAATCCGGTGCGCTTTGCCGACGGCGTGAAAACCCTGTCGGAAAAAGCGCCGCTGCTGATTCTGGAGCTGGGTCCGCGCAGCACGCTGTCGACCCTGATCAACCAGAACAAAAACCGCGTTGAACCCAGCAAGGCCGTGCCCGTGCTGTCGAACGAGGCAGTGCCCGCCAATGACTGGCAAACCCTGCTGGGCGCGCTGGCGCAGGTAATCGGCGCCGGCATCAGTGTCCACTGGAAACAGTTCTACGGTTTTGAAAAACGCCGCAAGGTGGCACTGCCCACCTATCCGTTCGACGGCGTTGAATACTGGGTGAAACCGCTGGCGGAATCTGCCGTTGCCGCGTCGCAACCGGCTGCCCCCGCACTGGCGACTCCCGTACTGACGACTCCAGAATTACAGAACAGCATCCCGACTTCCCACTTCAACCTTGCCACCGCAGTAGTGCCTGCCACAGGAATCGACATGACCACGAGTGCACGCAACGAAATCGTCAAATCCATCATCACCATCGTCGAGGAAGCGTCCGGCTTCGATCTGGCGTCGGCGTCGGAACAGGATCATTTCCTGGAGCTGGGGCTGGATTCGCTGGTACTGACGCAGATGGCCACCAGCCTGAAGGGGCGTTTCGAAGTGGACATCACGTTCCGTCAGCTGATGGAACAGTTCACCTGCATCGGTGAAGTAGCGGATTTCCTGCTGGGCCAGATGTCGCCGGACCAGCTGCAGGCGTATGCACCGGCGGGCGCGGCACCGGCACCGGTGGCTGCAGCGCCGGTTGCCATGGCCGCACCGGCAGCAGCCTATGCCATGCCCGCGTTCAGTGCGCAGCTGACCCAGGAAATCGGCGCACCGGTGTCCGGATCGGTGGAGCAACTGATTCGTTCCCAGCTGGCGGTGATGTCACAGCAGCTGGAACTGCTGCGCGGCGGTGCACTGCCGATGGCGGCGGCTCCCGTTCTGGCCGCAGCTGCCGCGCCTTCTGCACCTGCGGCACCGGCCGCCCCTGCCGCGCCCGCAGCCAAAGCTGCAGCCGCCGACGACAAGCCGGTGAAAAAAGCCTTCGGCGCGCAGGCCAAAATCGACACCAACCGCACCGAGGGACTGACGGCGGCGGTGGAAGAAAACGTGAAAAAATTTGTCGCACAGTACGCCGCGAAAACACCGAATTCCAAATCCTTCACCCAGGCCAACCGCGCCGTGCTGGCGGACCCGCGTGTGGTGTCCGGCTTCAAGCCGCTGATCAAGGAAATGGTGTATCCGATCGTGGTGAAAGGCTCCAGCGGCTCCAAGCTGTGGGACATCGACGGCCATGAATACGTGGATCTGGTGAATGGTTTCGGCACCAACTTCCTCGGCCACGCGCCGGACTTCATCAAGGAAGCAATGCACAAGCAGCTGGACATCGGCATGGAAATCGGACCGCAGACCACGCTGGCACCGGAAGTGGCCCAACTGCTGTGCGACATCATCGGCATGGAGCGCGCGGCGCTGTGCAACACCGGTTCGGAAGCCGTGATCGGCGCCATCCGTCTGGCCCGCACCGTGACTGGCCGCAACAAGATCGTGATGTTCGATGGTGCCTACCACGGCATCAATGATGAGGAAATCGTGCGCGCCACCAAGTCCGGCAAATCCGTGCCGGCGGCGGCCGGCATTCCGCCGGAATCAGTGGCCAACGTGGTGGTGCTGGAATACGGCACCGACGAGTCGCTGGAGTGGATTCGCAACAACAGCAAGTCGCTGGCCGCAGTGCTGGTGGAATCGGTGCAGAGCCGCCGCCCGGATTTCCAGCCGCGCGAATTCCTGCAGTCCGTGCGCGAGATCACCGAGAAAACCGGCACCGCGCTGATCTTCGATGAAGTCATCACCGGCTTCCGCATCCGTCCCGGCGGCGCGCAGGAATTTTTCGGCATCCGCGCCGACATCGCCACCTACGGCAAGATCATCGGCGGCGGCATGCCCATCGGCGCCATCGTCGGCAACAAGAAATTCATGGATGCACTGGACGGCGGCTACTGGCAGTTCGGCGACGATTCCATTCCCGAAGTGGGCGTGACCTATTTCGCCGGCACCTTCATCCGTCACCCGCTGACCATGGCCGCCGCAAAAGCCGCACTCACCTTCATCAAGGAGCAGGGGCCGCAGCTGCAGCAGAGTGTGAACGACAAGGCGCAGGGCCTGTTCGATCGCGTCAACGAGTATTACCACATCCTCGGCTTCCCCTTTAAGCTGAAAAACTTCGGCTCGCTGTTCAAGATCTGGTTCGACGAATCGCAGCCGCTGGCCGGACTGTTCTTCTACAAGATGCGTGAACTGGGTATTCACGTGTGGGAAGGCCGCCCCTGCTTTATCACGCTGGCGCACACGCCGGAAGACATCGCGCTGCTGGAAAAATGCTTCAAGGAAGCGGCGGATTTCATGCTGCAGAACGGTTTTGTGTCGGCACTCGCTTCGGATCACAACGGCCATCACAGCGACGAACCGACGCTGACACCGCCGGTGCCGAACGCCAAACTGGGCCGCGATCCGCAGGGCAATCCCGGCTGGTACATCGAAGACCAGAACCAGCCCGGCAATTTCATTAAAGTCGGTGAAGTCTGAGCACGCCGGCATCTGGCTGAAACAGAACGCAGGCATGCTCCGGGGACAACAGGAATTGATTGCATCATGACGACAATGACAGAGAACAAGGCTACCGTGAAATTCAATCCGTTCGCACAGGGCGAACTGGTGTACGTGTATCCGCCCACCGAACCGCAGAAGGAAATCTGGACCTCGGTGGTGATGGGTGGCATGCCGGCCAGCTGCGCCTACAACGAATCCATCAGCCTGGCGCTGGAAGGCAACATTGATGAACGGAAATTTCACGCGGCACTGTTGCAGGTTGTTGCCGCGCACGATGCGCTGCGTTCGCTGTTCAGCCCCGACGGCAACAAGGTGTGCGTGTATCGCCATCTTGATCCGGTGTACCAGTTCGTCGATCTGACGCAGACACAAAACCAGTCGGTGGAAAGTTTCCGCAAGAAAGCGGTGAACGAGGTTTTCGATCTGGTGCACGGCCCGCTGTTCCGGGTGCAGGTCATCAAGGAATCCGCGCAGAAATACACGGTTGTGTTCGCTGCGCATCACATTGTGTGTGATGGCTGGTCGCTGGGGATCATGCTGGAGGATCTGGGCCACGCCTATTCCGCGCTGGTGGAAGGTCGTGACGCCAGACTGCAGGCGCCGCATTTCAGCAAGTATGCCGAGCGGCAGAATGCGCGCATGCGGGCGGGAGCATTTGAAAAGAGCGAATCCTACTGGGTGCACCAGTACAGGGATTCGCAACCGCTGTACGACGTGCCGGCAGATTTCCCGCGTCCGGCCGTGCGTACGTTCGACGCCAACCGCATCGACCATGTGCTGGATGAAACCCGCGTCAGGGCGCTGAAAAAACTCGGCGCGAAACAAGGCGCATCTTTTGTGGCCACGCTGTTCGCCACCTTCTCCGCCTGGCTGGCCAAGCTGACCGATCACGAGGATCTGGCGATCGGCATGCCCGCTGCCGGACAGTCCATCGACAACGAAATGCACCTGATCGGCCACTGCGTGAACACGCTGCCGATCCGCACCTTTGTCGACATGAAGCAGCCGTTCAATGCCTATCTGAAACTGGCCAAGTCGACGCTGTACGAAATCTACGATCACCAGGAACTGACGTTCGGCCGCCTGCTGCAGCGCCTGAACCTGAAGCGCGATCCCAGCCGCATTCCGCTGATTCCGGTGATCTTCAACTTCGACAAGGGTCTGTCGAACCTGAAGTTCGCTGGCGCCAAGGCCTCGATCTATTCCAACCCGCGCGATTACGAAACCTTCGAGCTGTTCATGAACGCCGCCGAACGCGGCAACGAAATCGTGCTGGAGCTGCAGTACAACGCCAACCTGTTCAAGCCGGAAACCATCGACAATCGTCTGTCCGGCTACGAGCGTTTCATCGACGCCCTGCTGGCCGCGCCGGAAACACCGATCTGCGAACTGGAATTTCTGTCGGCGGCGGAAATCAACCTGCTCGACCAGTACAACCAGACCGACGCCAGCTTCCCCCATGTCGACAGCATTCACTCGCTGGTGGAAGCCACGGCGGCACGCAAGCCGGACGCCACTGCGCTGGTGCACGAACACACGCGCCTGAGCTACACCGAACTGAACACCCGCGCCAACCAGCTGGCGCGTCACCTGCAATCACTCGGCGTGGGCAACGAAACCCTGGTGGGCGTGTGCATGGAGCGCCAGTCCGATCTGATCGTGACCTTGCTGGCGATTCTGAAAGCCGGCGGCACCTACGTGCCCATCGATCCGAAATATCCGCGCGACCGCATTGCCTACATCATCGAGGACGCCAACGCGTCCGTTGTTGTTACCCAGAGCAAGGTCAGCGAACTGGTGGCCGGCTCGGGCGCAAAAATCGTCGACCTCGACCAGGTGCGTTCTGCGCTGGCGGCACAGGACGGCAGCAACCTGAACGTGAAAGTCAGCGACCAGCAGCTGGCGTATCTGATCTACACTTCCGGCTCCACCGGCAAGCCCAAGGGCGTGATGCTTACCCACGCCAACGCCATCTCGCTGATCCAGTGGGCGAACACCGTCTATTCCGAACAGGATCTGGATGGCGTGCTCGCGGCCACCTCCGTGTGCTTCGACCTGTCCGTGTTCGAAATCTTTGTCACCCTGTCGCTGGGTGGCAAAGTCATCCTGGCGGACAACGTGATCGCCCTGCCCGACATCCCGGCGAAAAACGAAGTGGTGCTGGTGAACACCGTGCCGTCCGCGATAGCCACCCTGCAGGAACAGAACAGCATTCCGGACAGCGTGCGCATCATCAATCTGGCGGGCGAAGCACTGCCAGCCGCGCTGGTGGACAAGCTCTACGGCACCGCCGGCGTGAAGAAGGTGTATGACCTGTACGGTCCGTCGGAAGACACCACCTATTCCACCTGGGCGCTGCGCGAGAAAGGCAAGCCGGCCACCATCGGCAAACCGCTGCTCAACACCCGCGCCTACATCCTCAACCAGCACGGCAAGCGCGTGCCGCCGGGCGTAGTGGGCGAGCTGTATCTTTCAGGCACCGGCGTCACCCGCGGCTATCGCAACCGTGAAGATCTCACCCGCGAACGCTACCTGCCCAACCCGTTTGAAAGCGGCGGCAAGTACGCGCGCATGTACCGCACCGGCGATCTGGTGCGCTACATGGCCGACGGCAATATCGAATATCTGGGCCGCATCGATCATCAGGTGAAGATTCGCGGCTTCCGCATCGAACTGGGCGAAATCCAGTCCGTGATCAACAAGGTGGCGGGCGTGCGCGAAAGCCTGGTGGTCACCGCCAACGATCCGGGCGGCAACAAGATGCTGGTGGCCTATCTGGCCAGCACCCAGACCGCGCAGATGGTGACTGACGCGGTGCGCGCCGAAATCCGCGCCGAGCTGCCGGAATTCATGATGCCGTCCGCCTTCATCGTACTGGAGAAATTCCCGCTCACGCCGAATGGCAAGATCGACCGCAACGCCCTGCCCGATCCGAACAGCGTGGCCCTGCCGGCCAGCACCGCCAGCAGCCACGCCGATCATCCGTGGACCGCCACCGAACAGCTGGTGCGCACCCTGTGGCAAGCGACCCTGCATCGCAGCGACATCGGTCCCCGTGACGATTTCTTCCTGTCCGGCGGCCACTCGCTGATTGGCATCCAGATGCTGGGCAAACTGCGCGCCGAGACCGGCATCGAACTCAAGCTCAATGAACTGTTTGCCGCGCCGACCATCGTGCAGCTGGCAAAGCTGGTGGATGAACGCCAGAGCAACACACAGTCCAGGGAGAAGATCGTGATTCCCCGTCGCGCCACGCCGGACGCGCCCGCACCGGTGGCGCTGCAGCAGCAACGCCTGTGGTATCTGCAGAGCTTCGATCCGGAGAACGCGTCCTTCAACCTGCCTGCCGCCTTCCGCTACACCGGCAAGCTGGATGTCGCCGCGCTGCAGAAAGCCTTCGACACCATCGTGCAGCGCCACGAAAGCCTGCGCAGCGTGATCATCGAATACAAGGGCGAGCCCTGCATGGCGGTGCTGGACGAACTGCCGCTGGACCTGACACCGCTGCCCATGCCGGGCGCCACGCTGGCCGACCGCCGCGCCGCCGCCGTGCACTGGTGCGACGAGGACACGACCAAACTGTTCGATCTGGAAACCGGCCCGCTGATCCGCGCCCGCCTGCTGCAGACCGACAGCAACGAATACGTGCTGTTCTTCATCCTGCATCACGTGATTTTCGACGGCTGGTCGTTCGACACCATCCTGCACGAACTCGCCGTGCTCTATAACGCGTATCGCAAGGGTGAAACCTCGCCGCTGCCACCGCTGCCGGTCAGTTATCTCGACTACACCACCTGGCAGCGCAGCTGGTTCAAGGGCGAGATCCGCGACCAGCATCTGGAATTCTGGCTGAAGCAGCTGGACGGCGAACTGCCAGTGCTGGAACTGCCCACCGATTTCGCGCGCCCGGATGTGCTGCCCCATGGCGCGCATGCCGTGAACATTCATCTGACGCAGGAGCAGGTGACCGGCCTCACCGCCGTCGGCCAGCGCCAGGGCGCCACCTTCTACATGACCCTGATGGCGCTGTACCAGACCCTGCTGGCGCGCTACTCGCATCAGGACGACATCATCGTCGGCACGCCGATTTCCGGTCGCAACTGGACCGAGATCAACGACCTGCTGGGCTTCTTCGTCAACACCCTGGTGCTGCGGCAGAAGCTCGACTTCAACGCCAGCTTCGACACCAACCTGCGCGCCGTGCGGGAAAAATGCGTCGCTGCGTTCAGTCACCAGCACACGCCGTTCGAAGCGCTGGTGGAAGCACTCAATCCGCCGCGCGACACCAGCCGCTCCCCCATCTTCCAGACCATGTTCCTGTTCCAGGACGTGCGCAACCGCACCGACATCATGGAAGACCTCAAAGTCGAGCAGCTGCAGATCGACCGCACCCACATCCAGTCCGACATCGAGTTCTGGGTCAAGCAAAAGCAGGACGGCGCCATCGCCCAGTTCGAATACAACACCGCCCTGTTCCGCCACGACACCATGGAACGGATGGTGGAGCACTTCCTCAACCTGATCGACGCCGTCATCCGTGACAGCGCGACACCGCTGGGCCAGCTCGACATGCTCACTGCCGCCGAACGCAAGACCCTGCTGCACGACTGGAACAACACCTTCGATGCCACCTGGAAACCGGTCAGCGTGCTCAACCTGCTGGCGCCGCAGTTTGCCGCCAGCGGCAGCAAGGTGGCGGTGCAGGACAGCAACGCGTCCCTCACCTACAGCGATCTGGACGCCCGCGCCAACCAGTTTGCCCACTATCTGGTGAAGCTGGGCGTGAAGCCCGGCGATCTGGTGGGCGTGTCGGTGCAGCGCAGCGTCATCATGCTGCCGATCCTGCTGGGCGTGCTGCGCTCCGGCGCCGCCTACGTACCGCTCGATCCGGATTTCCCGGCTGAGCGTCTGCAGTTCATGGTGGAGGATGCCGGCGTGAAAGTGCTGCTGAGCGAAAGCAGCATCCCGGCCAAACTGTTCGGCAACGTCGAGCACCTGCTGCATGTGGACACCGCAGCGGTCAGCCACGAATTGCTGGCGCAGCCGAAAGTGTTCAGCGGCCCGGCCATCGATCCGGAAAGTCTCGCCTACGTGATCTACACCTCCGGCTCCACCGGCAAGCCCAAGGGCGTGGCGCTGCCGCATCGCGCCATGGCCAACTTCATCCAGGGCATGGTGGAACGGCCGGGACTGGTCGCCAGCGATCGTTTGGCGGCGGTTACCACGCTGTCGTTCGATATCGCCGTGCTGGAACTGTTCCTGCCGCTCACCGTGGGCGCCACCAGCTTCATCGTTACCCGCGAACAGGCGGTAGACGGTCGCACGCTGGCAGCCCTGCTCGACCAGCAGGCCATCACCTGCATGCAGGCCACGCCGGCCACCTGGCGCCTGCTGATGACCTCGAGCTGGTCCGGCCGCAAACCGTTCAAGGCGCTGGTGGGCGGCGAAGCCCTGCCGAAAGATCTGGCGCAGTGGCTGCTGGCCACCACCAGCGAACTCTGGAACATGTACGGCCCCACCGAGACCACCGTCTGGTCCACCTGCCACAAGGTGGAATCGCCGGACCAGAACAGCATCGTCGGCAAGCCCATCAAGTCCACCTCACTCTATGTCGTGGATGAAAAAGGCCAGCTGGTGCCCACCGGCGTCACCGGCGAACTCTGCATCGGCGGCCTCGGCGTGGCCAAGGGCTACCTGAACCGGCCCGAACTCACGGCAGAAAAATTCCTGCCCAATCCGTTCGCGCAGGAAACCGGCCGCACGCAGCAGGACGCCATGATCTACCGCACCGGCGACGCCGTGCGCTGGCGCGAAGACGGCACACTGCAGTACTTCAACCGCATCGACAACCAGGTGAAGATCCGCGGCTATCGGGTGGAACTGGGCGACATCGAAGCGGCTCTCTGCGCCATGTCGCAGGTGCAGCAGGCCGTGGCCATCGTGCGCGAGGACCAGCCCGGCGACCAGCGTCTGGTGGCCTACTTCATTCCGAATGCCGGCGCGTCCCTGACGTCCACCGAGATGCGGCGTGAACTCAAACAGCACCTGCCACCGTACATGATTCCGCAGTATCTGGTGCAGCTGGAGGCGTTCCCGCTCACCCCCAACGCCAAGATTGACCGCAAGAAACTACCCGTGCCCTACGACCTGCCCAGCCAGTCGCACGCGTTCGTGGCACCGCAGACATCGAACGAGGAATTGATCGCGCGCATCTGGAAGGGGTTATTGAACGTTGACAAAATCGGTCGGAATGATAACTTCTTCGAGGTTGGGGGCCATTCCTTGTTATCCATGAATTTCATCGTGCAGCTGCGGAACGAAACCGGATTTTCGTTCACGGCGCGGGATGTCGTGCTGAACGACCTGTCCCAGCTGGCAGCGATGATTCCGGCACCGCAGGTGACAGCAACTACGTCTGCACCCGAGCCGGAAATCGAGGACCCCAATCCCGGCAAACGCGGCGCCTGGAAACGCCTCATGGACAAACTCAAGAACTGAGATTCAATGACTGCATTATTTTTCGGCGAATCGGAACGCCCGCTGTATGGATATTTCCATGCGGCGGACTTCGCGTCTGACAAACGGGTGGGGCTGCTGATCTGCAATGGTCTGCCCCACGAATACCTGCGCACCCACCGCATGCTCAAACAGCTGGCGGTGCAGCTGGCGCGTCAGGGCGTGGGCGTGATGCGGTTCGATTATCCGGGCACCGGCGACAGCTGGGGTCACACCACCGACGCCACGCTGGACAACTGGACCGCCAGCATTGCCGCCGCCATGGAAGAACTGGAAGCGCTGTCGGCGGCAGACCGTTTTGCCATCCTTTCGGTGCGCGCCGGTACCCTGATCTGCAGCCAGGCTTCCCTGCCGGGCATCACCGTCAGCCGGCGCATCTGCCTTGATCCGGTGCTGGACGGCGCCTCCTATCTGCAGTCCCTCACCCAGGCACACGCCGGCATGCTGGCCGACCCGCTGCGCTTCGAAAAGCCGCGCTCGGACTACCGCAATGCCCGCCACACCGAACTGCTGGGCAACGAATACAGCCCCGCGTTCATCGCCCGCCTGCAACAGCTGCGTCTGGATGCCGCCACGCTGGCACCGGGCCACACCCTGATCAGCACGCGCAATCAGGACCCGCCGGGCGGTGTGCAAGCGCAACACCGGCTGGATGTGGATTGCCGCTGGTTCGACGGCGCCGCCCTGGAAACCCAGATCGTGCTGCCGGGACTGGCCAACCTGATTCTGGAGGCGCTGTGAGCAGCTACAAGGAACGCATCATTCCCTTTGGCGACAACCAGCATCTGCTGGGAGTCCTCACCGAACCCACACAGCCCCAGCCACAAAAGCCGGTGATCATTTTCCTGAATGCCGGCGTGGTGCATCACATCGGCCCGTTCCGCATGAGCACCGACTTCGCCCGGACACTGACGGCGGACGGCTTCACCAGCTTCCGCCTCGACCTGTCCGGCATCGGCGACAGTAATCTGGGCAACTCGCAGGTGTCGGCGGAACAGCGCTTCATCGACGACGTGAAAGCCGCCATGGACATCCTGCAGGCGCAACTGGGCACGCACACCCGCTTCCTGATCCTGGGCCTGTGCACCGGCGCCGACAACGCGCACAAGGTCGCCGCCCGCGACGACCGTATTCTGGGGGCCGTCTTCCTCGACGGTTACGCCTATCCCACTCCCAAATTTTACTGGCTGCGCTACAGCCCCATCCTGCTGAGCCCGAAACGTCTGCTGGGCGTGATTCTGCGCCTGTTCCGAAAGCCGCAGAGTGCGGCCAGCCAGGGCGCGCGGGAAGATTCCATCTTTACCTGGAGCCTGCCGGAAAAGGAAAAAACGGTGGGGGAATGGACGCGCATGCTGAACAACGGCATGCAGATGCTGTTCGTGTACACCGGCGGTGCGCTGTACATGTTCAACCACGAGCAGCAGCTGGTGAATGGCGTGCCGGTGATGCAGGCCCATCGCGACAAGATTACGGTGAAATTCCTGCGTAGCGCCGACCACACCTACACGCTGGCGCAGGACCGCTCACAACTGCTGACCATCCTGCGCGACTGGCTGAAGCGCTTCTGACCCGCGCAGACGCTCTTTCAGTGCTTTCTGCTGTTCACGCCGGTTTTTGAAAAAATCGCTGATCGTCTGGCTGCATTCCTGCGCCAGACACCCCCCTTCAGACTGCACGATGTGATTCAGCTGCGGCTGTGCGAAGAATTGCTGCGTACTCACCACGGCACCGGCTTTCGGCTCCACCGCCCCGAACACCACCCGCGCAATCCGCGCATGCACGATGGCACCGGCGCACATGGCACAGGGTTCAATCGTCACATACAGGGTAGCGCCGGGCAGGCGGTAGTTTTTCTCGCGGGAACAGGCGGCGCGCAACGCGGCAATTTCCGCGTGGGCAGTGGGATCGCAACCGGCAATGGGATGATTGAAGCCCTCCCCCAGCACGACACCATCGCGCACGACCACCGCGCCGACCGGCACTTCCTGCATCGACGCCGCCTGCTGCGCCAGCGTCAGGGCATGGCGCATCCAGTGCAGGTCGGTCGGGGAAAAATCAGGGCTGGTTTGCTCCATGGACACCCGTTCTCCAGTGCATCATGCGGTCGCGCGCGGAAAAACGCCGCTCACTCCCACTCGATGGTTGCCGGTGGCTTCGACGAAATATCGTAAGTCACCCGCGACACGCCGGAGATTTCGTTGATGATCCGGCTCGACACTTTCTCCAGCAATTCATACGGCAGATGCGCCCAGCGCGCCGTCATGAAGTCGATGGTTTCCACGGCGCGCAGTGCAATCACCCACTCATAGCGGCGACCGTCGCCGGTCACGCCCACCGATTTCACCGGCAGAAACACGGCAAACGCCTGCGAGGTCTTGTGGTAATAGCCAGCCTTGTGCAGTTCCTCGATGAAGATGTGGTCGGCATCGCGCAGGATGTCGGCATATTCCTTTTTCACTTCGCCCAGGATGCGCACGCCCAGACCGGGGCCGGGGAACGGGTGGCGATAGACCATGTCGTACGGCAGGCCCAGTTCGACGCCGATCTTGCGCACTTCGTCCTTGAACAGTTCCCGCAGCGGTTCCACCAGCTGCATCTTCATGTGCTCGGGCAGACCGCCCACATTGTGGTGGGATTTGATGACGTGCGCCTTGCCGGTCTTGGAGCCGGCGGATTCGATCACGTCCGGATAGATGGTGCCCTGCGCCAGCCACTTGATATTATTGAGGCGGCTGCTTTCCACATCGAACACCTCGATGAAGGTGGCGCCGATGATCTTGCGTTTCTTCTCCGGGTCTTTCACGCCGGCCAGCTTGCCCAGGAACAGGTCCTCGGCGTCGACGCGAATCACGCGGATGCCCATGTGCTGCGCGAACATGGCCATCACCTGGTCGCCTTCGTTCTTGCGCAGCAGGCCGGTGTCGACGAATACGCAGGTGAGCTTGTCGCCGATCGCCTTGTGCAGCAGCGCCGCCACCACCGACGAATCCACGCCGCCGGACAGGCCCAGCAGCACTTCGTCATTGCCCACCTGCGCCCGCACGCGGGCCACCATGTCGTCGATGATGTTGCCGGAATTCCACAGTGCCGCGCAGCCGCAGATCTCACGCACGAAACGCTTGAGCAGTTCGCCGCCCTGTTTGGTGTGAGTCACTTCCGGGTGGAACTGCACGCCGTAGAAACGTTTGTGTTTGTTCTCCATCGCCGCAATCGGGCAGCTCGGTGTGTGGGCGATGCAGCTGAAGCCGTCCGGCAGTTGCGTCACCTTGTCGCCGTGGCTCATCCACACGTCCAGCTTGCGGGCGCCGTCGTGATCGTCGAAGCCGTCCAGCAGCGCGGCGCCATTCACGGCGCTCACTTCCGCATAACCGAATTCGCGGGTGCTGGAGGCTTCCACCTTGCCACCCAACTGCTGTGCCATGGTCTGCATGCCGTAGCAGATGCCCAGCACCGGCACGCCCAGTTCGAACACCGCGTCGGGTGCCTTGTCGTCCACCTCGTAGACGCTGGCATGGCTGCCCGAGAGGATCACGCCTTTGAGCTGTCCATCGGCGGCGAACTCACGGACCCATTCACTGGTCACGTCGCACGGATGCACTTCGCAGTACACGTGGGCTTCGCGCACC
>CAZBII010000106.1:0-15723 GCA_964491665.1 uncultured Moraxellaceae bacterium | reverse complement strand
GCATTGGGCGGCAATGGCTCGACAGCATAGGCCTCAACCTTGTAGCGATTTCCGCTGCGGCTGAGTTCCAGCAATTTCACCGACGTCGAACTGATGTCGATGCCCAACTTGGCTGTTGAAGCCTTCTTGCTAAGGAAGGGCAGCATATCTTCCTATCCTGTTTTAGTTCTGATTTTTGTGCGCTGATGCACACTTACAAAAACAATGTGCCTATTTACATTAAATACCACAATATTGGAACGCGCAATTACAAGGCGCCCCAATATCGTCGTATAATTCACAGTATGGATAATTTTTTACCATTTTCCTGACTCCACTCTGACCGATTTCCCAACGCATCTGATGCCGAAATTTCACTCGATTCTGCGCCTGTCGTTCTGGCTGCTTTTGCTCGCAATCAGCGGCGCAACCTTCGTTTTTGCCGGGATTCTGCTCTATCTCGGACCCAAGCTGCCGCCGGTGGAAAACATCCTGCAAATACCATTACAGACCCCTTTGCGGATTTATTCCAGTGAACAGAAACTGATAGCTGAATTTGGTGAGAAGAAGCGCACACCGCTGGAATATTCGCAAATTCCGGCGGATTTCATTCACGCCATTCTCGCGGCGGAAGACGCCCGCTATTTCGAACATCATGGCGTGGATGTGAAAGGCCTGACACGGGCGGCGGTCGAACTGGTCTCCACCGGCTCGATCCAGAGTGGCGGCAGCACCATCACCATGCAGGTGGCCAAGAACTACTTCCTCAGCAGCGAAAAAACATTCCTCCGCAAATTCAACGAGATATTGCTGGCGCTGAAGATGGAGCAGCGGCTGAGCAAAGAGCAGATCCTCAAGCTGTACATCAACAAGATTTATCTGGGACATCGCGCCTACGGACTCCAGGCCGCCGCACAGGTGTATTACGGCAAGCCCGTGCAGGAACTCACGCTGGCACAGCTGGCGATGATTGCCGGACTGCCGAAAGCGCCGTCCGCCTTCAACCCCATTACCAATCCTGCGCGGGCACTGGAGCGACGCAACTGGATTCTGTCGCGCATGCTGGAGCTGGGCTATATCAGCCGGGAGCAATTCGACACCGCAACCGCCGAACCCAATACCGCTCAACTGTTCGGCATTCCTGTCGAAGTGGATGCGCCCTATTTCGCGGAAATGGTGCGGCGCGACATGGTGGAAAAATTCGGTGAGCGCGCAGATACCGACGGTTTTCGCGTCTTCACCACCCTGCAGGCCGACATGCAGAAGGCTGCCAATGCGGCCGTTCACGCCGGACTTATTGCCTACGACCGGCGACACGGCTACCGCGGCCCCGAAGCCACCCTGACCATCACGCCCGGCACCACTACGGCACAGGATCTGCTGGAGCGCCTGCAGGCCTACCGCGTGGTTGGCCCCCTGCAACCGGCAGTCGTCCTGCACGTTGCGGATGACAAGGCCATCGCTCTGCTCAAGAACGGAGAACGCGTCGATCTCGGCTGGGAGAGCATGCGGTGGGCGCGCCCGCTTATTGACAGCAACAATCGCGGCCAGCCCCCCAAATCGCCAGAGGATGTGGTCAAGCCGGGGCAGGTGATCCGTGTGCTGCAGGACAATGACAAATGGCAGCTATCGCAGGTGCCGGCAGCCCAGTCTGCACTGGTGTCACTGGATGCCAACTCCGGCTCGCTGAAAGCACTGGTTGGCGGTTTCGACTTCCAGAGCAGCAAGTTCAATCGCGTGATCCAGGCGGGACGCCAGGCTGGCTCCAGCTTCAAGCCCTTCATTTACTGTTACGCGCTGGAGCAGGGCATGACGCCAGCCACCTTCGTCAACGATGCGCCCATCGTGTTTCAGGAAGCCGGCATGGAAACCGCCTGGCGTCCGGAAAATTCCGAAGGCAAATTCCTCGGACCCATTCGGCTGCGGGAAGCCCTGTTCAAGTCACGCAACCTGGTGTCGATCCGGCTGCTGCAAGCGCTGGGGGTCGGTCCCACCATCGACTACATCAGCCGCTTTGGCTTTGACCCCGCCAAACTGCCGCGCAACCTGTCGATGGCGCTGGGCACCGCATCGCTGACGCCACTGGAAATCGCCACCGGTTATACCGCACTGGCCAACGGCGGCTACAAGGTGGAGCCCTGGTATATCCAGCGGATCGAGACTGCCGAAGGCGAGGTGGTGTTTGAGGCCGATCCGGTAACCGCCTGCGATTCCGCCTGCCAGGATGCCCGCTCCGCAGCCAGCTCAGACATTGTCGCTACCGGACTGGACTCTGAGCCGGCACCAGAACCGCAACCCACATCCGGTGCCGCACCGCTCGCCCACCGGGACGCCCCACAGATCATCGACCCGCGCACCCGCTTCCTGCTGGTCAGCATGCTGCAGGACGTGATCCGGCGCGGCACGGCAACCAGGGCGCTGGAACTGAACCGCTCGGATCTGGCAGGCAAGACCGGCACCACCAACGACCAGAAGGACGCCTGGTTCTCGGGCTTCAATCCGGACGTCGTCACGACGGTCTGGGTGGGCTTCGACCAGCCGCAGACGCTGGGCCGCGCCGAATTCGGTGGCACTGCCGCCCTGCCCATCTGGATGGACTACATGAAGGCCGCGCTGAAGGATGTTCCGCAGGTGCCGCCCAGGATTCCGGACGGCATTGTCACGGTGCGCATCGATCCGGAAGACGGCCTGCGGGTAAGCCCGGATTTTCCGGACGGCATCTTTGAATATTTCCGCGAGGAAGACACACCGCCCTTCACCGGGCCGGGCGAGGAAGAAGATGGAGCGGGCGGCGAAGAAAGCGCCCAGCCGGAAGACCTGTTCTGACGAGCGGGAGAAACAAGCCAGCGGTCCGCACCGGCATTTTTGCACCTTTCAACTACAGCCCGCCTGCTCCGCCCACAAAAAAGCCGCTCTTGAAGCGGCTTTTCAATGGCAGCAAAAACGCCGGCAATCAGTAGTACTTGATGTCGGCCAGCGTGTTCAGCGGATAGTGCTCGGGATAGGGACGGGTCGCCACACCGGAGTCCACTGCCGCACGCGCCACCGCCGCCGACACCGCACCCAGCAGACGCGGGTCCATCGGCTTGGGAATGATGTACTCGCGACTGAACTCCAGATGCTGGCCTTCATAGGCCGCTTCCACCACCGCCGGCACCGGCTCTTTTGCCAGCTGGCTGATGGCTTTTACCGCCGCCACTTTCATTTCCTCATTGATGCGCTTGGCCCGCACATCCAGCGCACCACGGAAAATGTAGGGGAAGCCCAGCACGTTGTTGACCTGATTGGGATAGTCGCTGCGACCAGTCGCCACGATCACATCGCTGCGGGTGGCATAAGCAACTTCCGGGCGGATCTCCGGATCGGGATTGGCCAACGCAAACACGATGGGATTCGGCGCCATCAGTCGCAGCATCTCCGGCGTCATCAGGTTGGCGCTGGACACACCGATAAACACATCGGCACCGGCCAGCGCATCTTCCAGCGTGCGCTTGTCAGTTTCATGGGCGAAAGCGGCCTTGTACTGGTTCAGATCGCTGCGGCCGGAATGAATCACACCGCTGCGGTCCAGCACATACATGTTTTTCTTCTTCGCACCCAGCGACACCAGCAGGCGCAGGGTCGCCACACCGGCCGCGCCGGCGCCAATGCAGACAATGGAGATGTCCTCGATTTTCTTGCCCTGCAGTTCCAGCGCATTGATCAGCGCGGCGGCGGCGATGATCGCGGTGCCATGCTGGTCGTCGTGAAAAATGGGGATGTCGCACTGCTCGATCAGCACACGCTCGATTTCAAAACACTCCGGCGCCTTGATGTCTTCCAGATTGATGCCGCCGAAGGTGGGGGAAATGCGCGCCACGGTGTCGATGAAGGCCTGGGTGTTTTCGGCATCCACTTCGATATCGAATACGTCCACGCCGGCGAAACGCTTGAACAGTACGCCCTTGCCTTCCATGACCGGCTTGCTGGCCAGACAACCCAGATCGCCAAGACCCAGAATCGCCGTGCCGTCACTGATCACCGCCACCAGATTGCCCTTGTTGGTGTACTTGTAGGCCGCTTCCGGGTCCTTGGCGATTTCACGCACGGGCTCGGCCACTCCGGGGCTGTAGGCCAGGGAAAGATCACGGGCGGTTTCGGTGGGCTTGGTCAGTTCCACGCTGACTTTGCCGGGGCGGGGCAAAAAATGGTATTCGAGCGCGGCTTTTTTCAAATCGGACGACATAGTTTACGACTTCCCTAACTGGGGCTTTTCGGCTGGCTGTTACAGACAGATCGGATGGCAACGATGAAGCGCCTGAGGCGGGACCGGAGCATCCACCCTGGTACGTTCCGAAAATGAGGTACGTTCCGAAAAACGGGGGTGGTGTAGGATAGCGAAATCACCCAAGGCGCTCAATACAAGTTTAGCGAGCCTGACGGATGCCTTGATGACAGCCGCAAAACGCCAGTTTTCGGTGCAAAAATGCCACCGTCACCGCACTTCCCACTGACTGGAATGGGACACCCCCAGCAGGAAGCGCTTGCGCTGGCCTGACGCGATCTGCTGGCGCATCCTTCCGCCCCAGCGATTGCGGTCCACTACCCAGCCACGGACTTCCAGCACCAGATCGGTGGAGCGCCCTGCGGCGCGCGAGGCGGCGATCACGCGGTCGAAGGTGGGGCCGGCCAGATGGGCTGCATTTTTCCGGTCCAGTTTCAGGCTGAGGTCGCCTGCCAGATCCACCCACACCACCTTTTTGGTGAGCGTGACTTTTTCCACCCGGCCCTGCACCCGCTGGTAGCCGCCACGGATCTGCCCGCTGTCGGCCGCCACCGCCGCATAATAAGGATGACCCCAGACGCCGGCGGAACGGGCGCGGGCCTGCGCCTGGGCAGCGGCATAACAGTCGGCATGAGCAAGATTGGGAGGAATCGCCACCTGGAAACCTGCGCCCTGCTGCAACAGGTCGGCAATGATGTTGCGACCGTCGGCAGTGAACAGATGGCCGAGGGTGCGACCGTAATGATCCTTCGGCTGGGAGCCTACCTGCAGGTACAGCGGACTCTTGCGCGCCAAGTCGGCCAGCTGGCGGTGGGACTGGTCCGCCAGCGGCTCGGCGGGTTTGGGCTTGTGCTCGATTTCCGGGGTATTCACCCCGATCAGGCGTACATGGCGACCATCGGTGAGCACCACCGTGTCGCCATCCAGCACCGCCTCCACCTGCACGCTTTCGACTTTGGATGCACTGTCGAGCGAGCACGACGGCGGCAACGCCTCCGCCTGCACCGGGGTGCAAAGCGGCGCCAGCAGCAGAAACAGCCAGGCAACAAAAAAGGCTCCACGGGGAGCCTTTCTGCTGAAACGATGGAACAGGCGCATCACTTCTTGATGGATGCAACCGCGCCGAAACGCTTCTTGAACTTGTCGATGCGGCCACCGGTGTCGACCACTTTCTGCTGACCGGTGTAGAACGGATGGCAGGCAGCGCACACGTCGATGTGGATGTCCTTGCACAGGGTGGAACGGGTTTTGACCACGTTGCCGCAGGTGCAGGTTGCAGTGATTTCGCCGTAATTCGGATGGATATCAGCTTTCATGGAAGATTCACCTTTCGGGTTCACGCCGCCACCCGGTCGGGCCGGGCACCGCATGAAAAGTTCATGGGAGTTGGAACACAAGGGCGCGGATCATACCAGAGCGGTCATGGAAAAACCACTGCGTCTGGCAATGCGCCCGGCAAACCAGTAGAGTGGTCCCAGACCCGTATCCGTAACCGTCTGGATTGCATTGATTTTTCTGCTGTGAAACCCACTGACTCCCCTGCCCGAACAGTTGTCCAGGTTGCCCTGCCGGTGCCGGTGCGGCGCCTGTTCGACTATTTGCCACGGGCCGACATGCCAGTGTCCGGGCTGCAGGCGGGACGGCGGGTACAGGTGCCATTCGGCAAGAAGCAGGTCATCGGCGTGGTGACGGGTGTGATTCCGCACTCCAGTTTCGGCGATGACCGCCTGAAACCCCTGACCGCCCTGCTGGACGATGAGCCCGCCCTCACCCCGCCGATCCTGCGCCTGTGCCAGTGGGCCACCGACTATTACCAGCATGCCGCCGGCGATGTGCTGGCCGCCGCCCTGCCGGCCCACCTGCGCAGCAGCGAAGAAAGCTGGGACGAGCGCAGTTTCCGCTGGCAGCTCACTCAGAAAGGCCGGCTGATCGGACTGGAACAGCTGGGCCGCGCCAAACGCCAGCAGTCCGCGCTGACCGTGCTGCGGGAGCATCCCGATGGCCTGCACCAGAAAATGCTGCAGGGGTTCGGTATCACCACCAGCGTGCTGAAAGCGCTGGCGGAGAAGGGCCTGATCGAACAGCACGAGGACGGCCCGACCCGCACGCACTGGCAGCGGGACCGGATTCTGGCGGAAAGCCCGCTCACCCTGAACGACGAGCAGAAACACGCGCTGGAGCAGGTGAATGCCGGCGACGGTTTTCGCGTGCTGCTGCTGGAAGGCGTGACCGGCAGCGGCAAGACGGAAGTGTATCTGCAGGCCATCGAACGCTGTCTGCAGCAGGGCAAGCAGGCACTGGTGCTGGTGCCGGAGATCGGCCTGACACCGCAAACCCTGCACCGCTTCCAGCAGCGCTTTGCCGTGCCGGTGGCCGCCTCCCACTCCCACCTCACCGACCGCGAGCGCCTGACCAGCTGGCGCAAGTCCCGCACCGGCGAGGCCGCCATCCTGATCGGCACGCGCTCGGCCCTGTTCACGCCGCTGGAAAACCTGGGCCTGATCATCATCGACGAGGAACACGACCTTTCCTATAAACAGCAGGAAGGCTTCCGCTACAACGCCCGCGATCTGGCGATCATGCGCGGCAAGATCGAAAACGTGCCGGTGCTGCTGGGCAGCGCCACCCCCAGCCTGGAATCCCTGCACAATGCGCGCAGCGGCCGCTACCTGCATCTGACGCTGACCCAGCGTGCCGGCAACGCGCAGCCGCCGCAGTTTCGCGTGCTGGATATCCGCCAGAAGCCGCTGACCCACGGCATGGCGCCAGAACTGCTGGAGGCGATGAAACAGACACTGCAGGCGGGACGACAGGTGCTGGTGTTCATCAACCGGCGCGGCTATGCCCCGGTGCTGATGTGTCACGACTGCGGCTGGTTCAAGGAATGCCCCCACTGCGACCACCGCATGACCTGCCATGCCCATCCGGCCCACCTGCACTGCCATCACTGCAATCATCAGGAACGGATTCCGCGCCACTGCGGCCACTGCAAGAGCACCGACCTGCGTCCGATCGGCATGGGCACCGAGCGGCTGGAGGACAATCTCACCGCCCTGTTTCCTAAATTTCCGGTGATCCGCATCGACCGCGACACCACCCAGCGCAAGCTGGCGATGGCGCAGCATCTGGAACGCATTCGCCAGGGCCAGCCCTGCATTCTCGTCGGTACGCAGATGCTGGCGAAGGGGCACCACTTCCCCCGCGTTACCCTGGTGGCCATCTGCGACATGGACGCCGGCCTGTTTGCAGCCGATTTCCGCGCCACCGAGCACACGGCGCAGTTGCTGCTGCAGGTGGCCGGCCGGGCCGGACGGGGCGACGATCGCGGCACGGTGATCCTGCAGACCCACCAGCCAGGCCACCCCCTGCTGCAAACCCTGCTGGCGGACGGTTACGGCCGCTTTGCGACGGAACTGCTCAATGAGCGCAAGCTGATGGGCATGCCGCCGTTTGGCTATCTGGCCCTGCTGCGGGCGGAAAGTGCCGACCCGGCGCGGGCGTCGCTGTTCCTGCAGCAGGTGGGGATGTGGCTGCAGCCGCAGGCCAATCCGCTGCAGGTGGAAATCTGGGGACCGGCGCCGGCACTGATGCCGAAAAAGGCGCGCCGGTTCCGCTTCCAGCTGATGCTGCGGTCGGATCAGCGCCCGGCCCTGCAGGCCCTGCTGAAACTGCTGGCGGCGCATCTGGAAGTGAATTCGTGTCATCAGCTGCGCTGGAGTCTGGACGTTGACCCGGTGGCGCTGGACTAAGCCGGCACGCACCTCACAAACTGAGACGTTTTTTCCATTTTGTCGCAATTTGCGATTGGCCGGGGGACCGCATCCTCCTACAATGGAAGCCTGATCATTCCAACAACAACAAAAATTCCGGAAAAGATACCCTTCATGAGCGTCGTATCCGCCCAAGTGGGCAGTGGCAGTCTCAGCAGCGCCTGGTCCGTCCGCCGCAATTTCGCCACGCTGTTTGAACAGCAGCAAGACACCTTTGGCATGGTCAACGGCCTGCGCTTCATCAGCTTCCTGTGGATTCTGGTCTTTCACAACGTGTATGCGTACGGCATGGCCGCCGGCCGCGACGCCATCTTTGCCGTCTCCGACCACACGCCCGCCGCCCTCTGGTGGGTGTTCAATGCCGACAAGGCCGTGGACATGTTCTTCCTGCTGAGCGGCTTCCTGATCAGCCTGATCCTGTTCCGGGAAGTGGATCGCAGCGGCACCGTCCGGCTGCGCCGTTTCTATTTCCGCCGCTACCTGCGCCTGACGCCGGTGTATGCCCTGCTGCTGCTGATCTATGCGCTGTCGGGCGCGCGCAACGCCGAATACACCTGGACCAACCTTTTTTACGTGAACAACTTTCTGGCCGTGGAAAACATGCCGCTGCAGTGGACCTGGACACTGGCGGTGGAAGAACAGTTCTACCTGCTGCTGCCGCTGATCCTGATCGGGGTGGCGAAACTGCCGGGCAAGCCGTTTCTGCCGGTGCTGCTGGGTCTGCTGGGGCTGTCGTTCGTGGCGCGGCTGGTGGCGTTCTACTATCTGCCCGGCATGTGGGACAGCGGTTTTCGCGCGCTGCTGACGGACAAGGCGGTCTATCCCACCTATTACGCCAACATCTACGACAATCTGGTGACGCGCTTCGGGCCGTTCGTGTGCGGCGCTCTGGTGGCGTACGCCTACTGTTTCCATCCCGCCGCACTGCGCACCTGGATTTCGGCGCACAACGGCCGTCGCGCGCTGCTGACCCTGCTGGCGCTGGGCACGGTGCTGCTGTTTGCATTCCTGCCGGTATTCAACGGGGTGCTGCCGGCCGGTTCGTGGCAGCTGCGCACCTATCTGGTGGTGAATCACACGCTGTTTGCCGCTGGTCTGGCGTGGCTGATGCTGACCGTGTTCCTGAACACCCATCATGTGAAAGGACTGCCGAAACTGCTGTCACTGCGGGTGTGGCAGCCGTTCAGCCAGCTGACCTATTCGATGTATCTGGTGCACATGCTGGTGATCGTGGGCGTGATGTACAACGTGCAGCGTTTTTTTGCCGCGCAATCGGCGCTGGATGACACCGTGCGCCTGCTGGTGACGCTGGCCAGCAGCATCGGCATTTCGTTCGTGATTACGTTGCTGATCGGCGTGATCTGCTGGGTATTCGTGGAGAAGCCGTTCCTGAACCTGCGCGACCAGTCGCGACTGAGTGCGGGTGCCACGGGGACAGCGCCGGAACTGCCGCGTTGAGGATCAGCCCTCCGCCATAACCGACGCCACCACACAATTTCTCCCCGCCTGCTTGGCCGCATACAGGTTCTGGTCGGCCAGCCGCAGGGCGTGATCGGCGTCGGTGCCGCTGATCTGCACCAGCCCCACGCTCTGCGTCACCACGAACTGCGCGTTGCCGCTGAAAAACTCCAGTGCTTCCAGTTGTCGCGACAGATGTTCCGCCACGGCCCTGCCTTGCGGCAACGCTGTCTGCGGCAGCAGCACCACAAATTCCTCGCCACCGAAACGCGCGGCAATGTCGATGTCGCGCCGCAGTGAAGTGCGCAGCAGTTCACCCATGCGACGCAGCACGTGATCGCCGGCAGGATGGCCCCAGGTGTCGTTGATGCGCTTGAAGTGATCGAGGTCGATCAGCAGCAGACACAGCGGTTTGTGGCGGCGCTCATGCCGGTGCAACTCCACTTCGAAGCGGGCGAGAAATTCGCGCCGGTTGGCCAGCCCGGTCAGGGAATCGGTGCGCACCAGCGCCTCCAGCGCCAGCCGTTCCCGCTGCATGATCCAGGCGAGCAGGAAGAACAGCGCCACCAGCGGCACGGCAATCATGGTGTAGATCAGGCGCAGCCAGAATGCCCACCAGGGTGTCAGCTGTTCGCCGATAAAAATGGGCGACTGCAGCAGCGGCGCGTACGGAAAGGCGTCGGTCCAGAAGGCAATCTCGCTGCAGACAAACAATGCACCCATCGCCACGAACACGGCCTTGTACACCGCCGGCTTGAACAGCGCGCGCACCAGCACCAGCATGCCCAGACACAGCAGCATCAGCGGCGAATCCTTGTAGCCGTAACCCAGACTGATGGTGATCACGCCCGCAAACGCCACCACCACCGTGACCAGCGGCAGCACCGGCAGATCCACGCCGTTGTGGCGCAGCCGCCAGCAGCTGATCGCCACGCCACTGAGCGCGGCAATCACCAGCAGCAGCACCGACTGGCTGAACGGCAGCAGCTGCGGATTGTAGATGTGCTGCCACTGCGGACTGGCCGCCGCAATCAATGGCATCAGCAGAAACAGCAGGAACAGCGGCAACGGCAGGGTGGACAGCACCAGACAGGCCGTCACGTCCCGCTGCTGGCGCAACCAGCCTTCAAGCCACAGCATCAGCCGCTGCATCGACGACTCCGTCTGAGGTGGAAACCGCGCCAATGCGGGACGCGACAATGCGATTGCGCCCCTGCCCCTTGGCCAGATACAGATTGGCGTCGGCGAAATGCAGCAGCGTCTCGGCGTCGTGGCCGGCGCTTTCCACCACCCCCATGCTGAGGGTGACGTGGAAATGGCCATCCGCACCGGCCAGCGGCATTCTCTGCAGACTGGACGCAATGCGCTCGCACACGGACACGGCACCTTCCAGCCCCGTGTCCGGCAGCAGGATCGCAAATTCCTCGCCCCCCACCCGCGCCGGCAGATCCGCCGGCACCCGCATGTGCTGCCCCAGCAGATGCGCCAGCGCCTTCAGCACCTCGTCGCCCGCCTGATGGCCGTGGGTATCATTGATGTGCTTGAAGTGGTCGGCGTCGATCATCACCAGACACAGACGACCGCGACTGCGGGTCAGCCGGCTGCATTCACTCTCCAGACGCTGCATGAAGTGGCGACGGTTGGACAGGCCGGTGAGCATGTCCTGGCGGGACAGCTGCTGCAGCTTGCGGCGATGGAAGTCGTACTGCCCGAACAGCAGCCACACCAGAAATCCGTAGGCTGCCACGCTCACATAGAGAATGCCCGACCGCAGCACTTCCGCCATGAAGGCATGCTCGTGGCCGGTAAATGCGGCTGGAGAATAGCCGGGCGCATAGGGGGTCAGACCGGCGAGGATGGCGATATCGCTGAACCACAGGATCACCGCCCCGACCACCAGCCCGATTGCAGTGGCGCGCATGTCCAGCAGCAGCAGGCCAACCGGAATGATGCCGATGATCACCAGATTGGTGGGATAGGTGTAGTTGCCACCGACGATGGCCTGGAAGGAGAAGGTGATGGCCACGATGGCGGCCAGCCAGCCGTAAACCGCCGGCAACGGCCTCGGGCTGAAGCGGCGCGGCCACAGCCAGCGCAGGAACAGCAGCTGGATCACAACACCCGTCGCCAGCAGCAGGTTGCCGGTCAGCAGCACTGGCACATTCAGGTAGGCGCGCCATTCCGGCACCAGCATCCCGGCGCTTTGGGACGCCAGATAGGCCAGAAGGGCCGGAAGACTCATCGCAATGACCAGAATGCAGCGCTGGGCGGGGGTCGCGCGGCTGAGATAGGAGCGGATTGGCAGCAACATCAGTCAACCCTTGTCGTTTTTGTTATGGGTTCTAATAACCATTCTAGGAAGGCAATTGCGTCCGGCCAGCGCCGGCTACGACTCATAACCAAACATTACCAACCGCAACCAAACCCTACAATTGAACCGCGACGAACGCGGCGCCCCGGCCGCCGCAGCTGGCAATCCCCCCCCTGAACGGCCATAATACGCGGCTATTTGCCGCAGATCCTGCGCCAATCCATCGCCCCTTTAACCGGACCAACCGCGCGTCAGCCCCATGAAACAGACCCTGGAAGCCCTGCTCGACACCACCTTCTCCAACCTCGTCGCCAACGGCACCATTCCCGCCGACGCGCCGCGCAAGATCCAGGTTGACCGCACCAAGGACAAAACCCACGGCGACTTCGCCACCAACCTGGCCATGACCCTGGCCAAGGCCGCCGGCATGAAACCGCGCGATCTGGCCGACCGAATCGTCGCCGCCCTGCCCGCCAACACCGCCATCACCAAAGTCGATATCGCCGGCCCCGGCTTCATCAACTTCTTCATGTCCGCCGACAGCCGCTTTGCCGTGGTGCGTCAGGCGCTGGAAGACGCCACCGCGTTCTCCTCCCCCAACATCGGCAACGGCGAAAAGGTGCTGCTGGAATTCGTCTCCGCCAATCCGACCGGGCCGATGCACGTGGGCCACGGCCGGGGCGCGGCTTATGGCTCGGCGCTGGCCAATTTGCTGAAAGCCACCGGTTACAACGTGCACCGCGAGTACTACATCAATGACGCCGGCCGCCAGGCTGACGTGCTGGCCGTGTCGGTGTTCCTGCGCTATCTGGAAGCCTGCGGCCAGAGCGTGAAGATTCCATCCCGCGCCTATCCCGGCGACTACGTGAAGGTGTGTGGCGAGGCACTGAAGGCCCGCCACGGCGAGGACTATTTCCGTCTGTATGAGGAAGTGATGCAGGACCTGCCGGAAGATCCCGCTGATCCCGTGGAAAGCGACACTGCCGCCACCCGCGACGCCATCAAGGCAAAAAAGGAACTGCATCTGGATGCGCTGATCGAACGCGTGCGCACCCTGCTGGATTCCGACTACCGCACCGTGCAGGACTTCGCGCTCCATGCGCAGATGGATTCCATCCGCGCCACCCTGCAGGCGTTCAACGTGGAATTCGACCAGTGGTTTTCCGAGCGCTCGCTGCTGGACACCGGCGCCATCGGCCATGCCCTGAACCGCCTGCGCGAAAGCGGCCATGTCTACGAGAAGGACGGCGCCGTCTGGCTGGCCACCTCCAATCTGGGCGACGAGAAAGACCGCGTGCTGATCCGCGACAACGGCCTGCACACCTACTTCGCGGCGGACGTGGCCTACCACCTGGACAAGCTCGACCGCCACTTCGACACCCTGATCGACGTCTGGGGTGCCGACCACCACGGCTACATCGCCCGGGTGCGCGCCGCGATTCAGGCGCTCACCGGCAAGGCCGACAGATTCCACGTGGCGCTGATCCAGTTCGTCACCCTGTCGTCCGGCCGCATGGGCAAACGCTCCGGCAATTTCGTCACGCTGGCGCAGCTGATCGAGGAAGCCGGCAACGACGCGACACGCTTTTTCTATCTCACCCGCTCGCCGGAACAGCATCTGGAATTCGACATCGATCTGGCCCGTTCGCAGACCGCCGACAACCCGGTGTTCTACCTGCAATATGCCCACGCCCGCGTGTGCAGCATGGTGCGCGAACTGGGTGAGCGCGGCTACAGTTATGATCAGGAAGCCGGACTGGCCGCACTGGCGGACCTGCCGGAAGCTGGCGCCGAGGAACTGGCCAAGCGCATCGCCGCCTGGCCGGAAGCCGTGGCCGGCGCCGCCCGCAACCGTGCGCCACACCAGCTGACTCACGTGCTGCGCGAACTGGCGCAGGAATTCCACGCCTGGTACAACGGCAACAAGGTGCTGGTGGACGACGCCAATGTCCGCAACGCCCGCCTGGCACTGGCGATTGCCGTGAAGAACATCATCGCGAACGGACTGGCGCTGCTGGGCGTGAGCGCACCGGAAAAAATGTAAGGGGACCTCTTGGCACGACGCAAAAAATCCCAGGCTCCGGCCTGGGTCTGGCTGTTCACCGGTCTCATCACCGGCCTGTTCATCGCCTTCCTCTACCACCTCTCGGGCGTGCGCACCCCCAGCCGGCCGGAGCCCGCCAAAAAGCCGGTGGCCGCGCGCGAAAGCAAGCCGCAGCCCAAATACGATTTCTACAACATGCTGCCGGACAAGAAGGTGACGCAGCCGGAATCCACCCGCCCCAAACCGGTCGCGAAAAACGACGACAAGGCCGACAGCAAGAATGACCCGGCCCCCGGCCAGACCATCCTGCAGACCGGCGCCTTCCGCACCGCGACTGAAGCCGAGCACCGCCGCGCCGAACTGATCCTGCTGGGCCTGGACGTGAAGGTGCAGAAAGTGGAAACCCGGCCCGGCGACGTCCTGCACCGGGTGCAGCTGGGGCCGTTCGATTCGCAGGAAAAACTCAATGCCGCCAAGACCATGCTGGCGGACAACCACATCGAATACATTCTGGTGCGGCTGAAATGACCGGCGCTTGAAATCCTGCCCGGCCGCCCCATATCTGTCCGACGAGAATCGACAAGGGAATCCACAGTGGAACAGTATCGCGGCACCACCATCCTCTCCGCGCGCCGGAACGGCAAGGTCGTCATCGGCGGCGACGGCCAGGTCAGCCTGGGCAACACCGTCATGAAGGGCAACGCCCGCAAGGTGCGCCGCCTGTACAACGGTCAGGTGCTGGCCGGTTTTGCCGGTGGCACCGCCGACGCCTTCACCCTGTTCGAGCGCTTCGAGGGCAAGCTGGAAAAACATCAGGGCAACCTGACCCGCGCCGCCGTGGAACTGGCGAAAGACTGGCGCACCGACCGCATCCTGCGCCGGCTGGAAGCGCTGCTGGCCGTGGCGGACAAGGATGCCTCGCTGATCATCACCGGCAACGGCGACGTGATCCAGCCGGAGAACGATCTGATCGCCATCGGCTCCGGCGGTGCCTTCGCACAATCGGCCGCCCGCGCCCTGCTGGAAAACACCGAACTGAGCGCACGCGATGTGGTGGAACGCAGCCTCCACATCGCCGCCGACATCTGCATCTACACCAATCACAATCTCACCATCGAAGAACTGGATTGCGCCTGATCCGGCGAGAGACTCTCACATGTCCGACATGACACCCCGTGAAATCGTTTCCGAACTGAACAAGCACATCATCGGCCAGGACGCTGCCAAACGCGCCGTCGCCGTGGCCCTGCGCAACCGCTGGCGCCGCATGCAGCTGCCGGAAAGTCTGCGCAATGAAGTGTCGCCGAAAAATATTCTGATGATCGGCCCCACTGGCGTGGGCAAAACCGAAATCGCCCGCCGCCTGGCAAAACTGGCGCGCGCGCCCTTTATCAAGGTGGAAGCCACCAAGTTCACCGAAGTGGGTTACGTGGGCCGCGACGTCGAATCCATCATCCGCGACCTGGCCGACATGGCAGTAAAAATGCTGCGCGTCGAACAGATGGAAAAAATGCGTTCCCGCGCCGAAGACGCCGCCGAGGATCGCGTGCTGGATGCGCTGATTCCCCCGGCCCGCGACCAGTGGGGCAACGACGACGAGAAGCACAGCGAATCCAGCACCCGCCAGCTGTTCCGCAAAAAACTGCGGCAGGGCGAACTGGACGACAAGGAAATCGAAATCGAAGTGGCGCAGGGCAGCGTCGGCGTGGAAATCATGGCGCCGCCGGGCATGGAAGAAATGACCAGCCAGCTGCAGAGCATGTTTTCCAATCTCAACACCGGCCGCAAGAAAAAGCGCAAGCTGAAAGTGCGCGAAGCCTACAAGATGATTCGCGATGAGGAAGCCGCGAAGCTGGTGAACGAGGAAGAACTGAAAACCAAGGCGATCGAGGCGGTG
>CAZBII010000105.1:0-15956 GCA_964491665.1 uncultured Moraxellaceae bacterium | reverse complement strand
GTGACATTGATCAGCAGGCCCTGTTCCTTCGCCAGCATTACCAGCTCGGCGCAGGGTTCCTTCAGCTCGATGCCAATCATCAGGCCCTTGCCGCGAATGTCGGCAACGTAGTCGGCGCCGTCGAGCCGGGCGCGGAAGCCCTGCACGATGCGCTCGCCCAGCGCCTTGGCGCGAGCCGGCAGGTTCTGCTCGACGATGGTATTCACCACCGCCAGCGCCACGCCGCAGCACAGCGGGTTGCCGCCGTAGGTGGAACCGTGATTGCCGGGCTTGAAGGTGGTGGCGGCAGCGCCCCGGGCCAGACAGGCGCCGATCGGCAGACCGTTGCCCAGACCTTTCGCGGTGGTCACCACGTCCGGCAGGAAGCCCAGCTGCTGGTAGGCAAAGTAGGTGCCGGTGCGGCCGTTGCCGGTCTGGATCTCGTCCAGCATCAGCAGCCAGCCCTGTTCGTCGCACAGCTTGCGCAGGCCCTGCAGGTATTCATCGGAGGCGATGTGAATGCCGCCTTCGCCCTGCACCGGTTCCACCAGCACCGCCACGACTTTCGGATTGTTCTGGGCGATGGTGCGCACCGCTTCCAGATCGTTGTACGGCGCGCGCACGAAACCCTGCACCAGCGGCTCGAACCCGGCCTGTACCTTGCGGCTGCCGGTGGCCGTCAGGGTGGCGAGGGTGCGACCGTGGAAGGAATGGTCCATCACGATGATGGTGGGCTTGTCGATTTCCTTGTTGTGGCCATACAGGCGCGCGATCTTGATGGCGCACTCGTTGGCTTCGGCGCCGGAGTTGCCGAAGAAAACCGCGTCCATGCCCGAGACTTCGCACAGGCGCTGGCCCAGTTTTTCCTGGTTGGTGATTCGGTAAAGGTTGGAGGTGTGCACCAGTCGCGCCGCCTGATCCTGGATGGTGCGCGTGATGGTGGGGTGGCAGTGGCCCAGTCCGCAGACTGCAATGCCGCTGATCGCGTCCAGATATTTGTTGCCTGCGGTATCGTACAGCCAGACGCCTTCGCCTTTTTCAAAGGCTACGTCCATCTGCCGGTAGGTGGACATCAAACCCGTTGTTGCCATAGTGCTTTACCGATCCCTAACTCCGTGCCACAAATAAAAAAGGCAGCGATTGCTGCCGTCGGAAAGTCAATCATAGTCCCATTCACCGGTGGGTGCAATCACGGGGGGACGAGGGGGCCAAGTGTCTGGAAACCGGCATCTTTCCGCTGCGCGGGCGGCGTCCGCTATCCCCAAAATGCCGGCAATTCCCTGTTCTGTCACGGTGTTTGGCCGGCGCATGCTCTGCTACACTAGGCGCCAGTTTCGGCGAGGCCGGATTTTCCAACAGCAGGTGAAATCATGAATACCCTGGACGTCATCAAAGACCAGATCAGCAGCAACAATGTCATCCTTTACATGAAAGGCACGCCGCAGTTTCCCCAGTGCGGTTTTTCCGCCCGCGCAGTGGAAGCCCTGATGTCCGTCGGCAAGCCGTTTGCGTATGTGAACATTCTGGAACACCCGGATATCCGCTCCGAGCTGCCCAAGTTTGCCAACTGGCCGACCTTCCCGCAGCTGTGGGTGAAAGGCGAACTGGTGGGTGGCAGCGACATCGTGCTGGAAATGGCGCAGAAAGGTGAGCTGAAGCCGCTGATCGAGGAAGCCGCCGGCGAATAAGCCTGCAGGACTTTCTGCAAATGAAAACCCCGTCCTGGTGACGGGGTTTTCTGTTTCTGGCGGGGCGGTTTCTGTCAGACCGCCATCCGGGTCAGACCCGGCGCTGTGCGGGTGGCAAAGTAGCGGGTGAAGAAATCCATGGATTCCGGTGCCGGAGTGGGTTTGGCGAAGTAGAAACCCTGGATGAAGTCGCAGCCGCGCGCCACCAGAATCGCCACCTGCTGTTCCGTTTCAACGCCTTCCGCCACGATTTCCAGTTTCAGGTTCTGCGCCAGTCCGATGATGGATTCCAGCACCAGCAGGGATTCGGGGTCCTGCTCCAGATCGCGGATGAAGCTGCGGTCGATTTTCAGTGTGTCGATGGGGAAACGGCGCAGATAGGCCAGTGACGAATAGCCGGTGCCGAAATCATCCAGCGCAATGCGCACACCGGTTTCCTTCAGCTTGCACAGCACATCGATGGCGTGCGTTTCATTCTGCATCAGGCCGGACTCGGTAATTTCCAGTTCCAGCTGCGCCGGGTCGATGGCGAACTGGCGCAGGCAGCGCTGCACGGTGAGCAGGGGATTGCCGAAATTCAGTTGCGCCGGCGACAGGTTGACCGAGACGGAGATGTTGCGGATGTCCTGGCGGTTCCATTCCTCCAGCTGGCGGCAGGCGGCTTCCAGTACCCAGTTGCCCAGTTCCTGGATGTAGCCGGTTTCTTCCGCCAGAGGGATGAACAGGGCGGGGCTGATCATGCCGCGCTCCGGATGCTTCCAGCGCATCAGCGCTTCGAATTCGATGCGCTCCTGCCCCTGTACCGGCACCTTCGGCTGATAGAACAGCACGAATTCATTGTTTTCCAGCGCGGTGCGCATGGAGGCTTCCAGCGCCAGCCGTTCGGTCATCGGTTTGTGCATGCCGGCGTCGTAGAACTGGAAATTGTTTTTGCCTTTGGCCTTGGCCGCGTACATGGCTACGTCGGCGTGCTTGAGCAGCGATTCCGGCGTCTGTCCGTCCTTGGGATAGAGGGAAATACCGATGCTGGCGCTGACAAAAATGGAATGCTCATGCAGGTGGAACGGCACACTCAGTTTGTGCAGGATGCGTTCCGCTACGCGCGCGGCCTGGTCGGGGGCATAGATGTCCGGCAGCACCAGCGTGAATTCGTCGCCACCCATGCGCGCCAGGAGCTGTGAGTGTTCGTCGTGCACGGTCAGGCGCTGCATCACATCGTTGCTGCGGATGCATTCCTTCAGGCGAGCGCCTACCTGCATCAGCAGAATGTCGCCCAGCTGGTGGCCCAGCGCGTCGTTGATGTTCTTGAAGTTGTCCAGATCGAAAAACAGGATCGCCAGCTGGTTGCCTTTCTGTTGTGCGCGTTCGATCAGCTGCTGCATGGAATCAATTGACGTCACCTTGTTGGGCAGGCCGGTGAGGGTGTCGAAGTAGGCGAGTTCCTCGATCTGCTTCGAGGTCTGGCGCAGGTGATGGTGCATGGTGCTGAACGAGGCGGCCAGTTCTTCGATTTCATCGCGGTGGCCGTTGGGGGCAACGTACAGTTCACTGGCGTCATCCAGATCGCCGCGCGCGATGGTGTCGGTCAGGCGCTTGATGCGGGTCAGCGGGCGCGTGACGAATGCGGCAACGGCTTCGTGCAACAGCATGATGGCGAACAGGCCGGCAACGATGGCCACGTAACTCAGCACCTTGTCGAGCTGTTCCAGGCTGGACTGGATCTTGATGCTGGGCGTGAAGCCGATCAGCTTCAGATCCTGCGCCAGTGTCTGTTCGCTGACAAACCAGCTCTGGTTGTCCATCTCGATGGTCTGGCCGTTGTGGCCGGGAAAATAGGTGTTTGCTGACTGCTCGCGCGATCCGCTCAGCCAGCGGTACTGACCGTCGGTGAGATACAGCAGTACGTGCACGTTGCGGCGCACGTTGTCGAAAAACGTGGTGAGGAAATTCATGCGGGTGGTGAGTACGCAGAACAGATAGCGGTTGCCGGTGTGAAGGCGCTGGCTGACCTGCAGCAGGGGCAGGCTGCGTCCCGGATAACGCTGGATCTGACGCGCGCTGTCAGTCGCTGTGGCCGCCCCGAACGCTGGCAGTGCTGTCGCCAGTTCGGTGGACAGCAGCACGCGCTCGCCCATTTCATCGAGCAATTCAATCTGCACAATGTCCGGGTTGGTGGCGCGGAACTGGTCCAGTGCAGCTTGCAGCGTTGCGGCGGACTGCTGCCAGTCCTGTGCCGACACCAGTTGCTGCAGGCTGTCGCGGGCGTTCTGCTCGCTGAAGGCAATGCTCTGGCGCGCCTGGTCGGCGAGAATTTCCAGCTGCTGTGCGGCATGACTCTGCGCCATCACCAGCATGTGACGATGCACCTGCCAGCAGGCCAGGATGAGGGGAACAATAACGAGCGGAATCAAAACCAACAGAAATTTTCGCTGTAACTTCATAACCGGTAACTGCACTCATACGGTTAGCCTTCAGTATAGTGAAGCCACCTGTCTTGTCCGGTGCATGTCCCGCCTGCTGTAATAGAAATATCCCGAATGTGCGCCTAATCCGTTATGCCAAAAGGATTTTTAGGTTTCCGGTGAATGTTTGTTAATGTGAATTGGTTCACAACCTGTGTGCGTGTCTGCGAAACAAAGGAGAGAGCGCCATGATGAACGTTCCCCTGTTACACGATGTGCGTGTGTTCGATGCGTCCGGTGCCCGTCTGGTGGGACATCTGGTGCGGGTGGATGAAGAGGGGCTGGACATGCTGGCGGACCAGCCCTTTGATCCCGAGCAGGAACTGACGTTCATGCTGGATGACATCACCGCGTTTGAGCCGGGCCGCAAGGCGGTGTTTTCCGCGATCTGCGATTACTGCAATGTGGATGACGAGGCGCTGGATGTGTATCACGTGCATCTGAATTTCACGCACCTGTCGCCGCAGGCATCGGAAGTGGCCAGTCTGCTCGGCTAGTGGCCCTTTAGAAAGTGGTTCTATAGTCCCAAAAAGAAATTGACCGCATTGTTAATGCCTTCCATCATCGGCGCATCCGGCAGCGGGGCTGTCCCGTTGCCTCGCCTTGTGCCGAGGACTTTCCTTCATGTCTGCATCGTCTGCTTCTGATTATTTCCGGCCGTCTGCCACTGTGCCCGGCAAGCGCCGGCTGGCCATGCTGCGCGCGCTGCTGCGTCAGGCCATGGACTGGCAGGCGCCGGCCGTGCGCTCCACCTTCGATCCATCCCACATCACCCGGCGTCAGGGCCGCGTCGAGTTTGTTCGTGACCGCAATGGTGTGGCTCATATTTATGCCGATGTGGAAGCGGATCTGTACCGGGTGGCAGGATATCTGCAGGGGCGCGAGCGGCTGGTGACGATCGAGGCGATGCGGCATCTGGCGGCGGGGCGGCTGGCGGAGTTTCTGGTGAATGTGCGCATTCCTGCCGGCGTGGACCGGTTCGGTGGGTTCAGTGTGGCGGAGTTTGACGGTTTCCTGCGGCCGCTGGGATTCGAGCGCGAGGCGGAGCGGGATTACGCCAGTCTCACGGCGGAAGCGAAGGCCTGTCTGGATGCATTTGCCGATGGCATGAATGATGCGCTGGCGGCGTTCAATGGTGTGTATCCGCCGGAGTTTCTGCTGGTGGGCAATGTGCGGCCGTGGCATGGGCGTGACTGTCTGCTGCTGGCCCGCGCCAGTGCACTGGTGATTGCGCTGATGCCGCTGGAAAACGAACTTACCTTCGACAACGTGCGCAACCAGGAAGGCGACGCCATTGCCCGCATCCTGTATCCGGACGCGCCCTGGGAGCAGGCGCCGGATTTTGCGCCCGGTGGCGGCGAGGCCATTCCGGCAGGCCCGTTTGATCCGCCCAATATGGGCAGCAACAACTGGGCTGTGGCGGGCAGTCGTACCGCCAGTGGCAAGCCGATTTTCTGCAACGATCCCCATGTGCCGCTGATTCCCGCGCCCACCTTCTGGCATCACGTGCATCTGGAATGTCCGCAGTATCGCGTGCAGGGTGGAATGTATCCCGGCTTTCCCGGCATGGGCTGGGGTCACAACGGCGCGATTGCCTGGGGTGTGACGACCGCATTTCGCGATGCCTGGGACATCGTGCGCATCCGCCGTGTGCCCGGCGATCCGTCCCGCTATTTCACGTCGCAGGGTACTGGCCTGATCCGCCGGCACCGCGAGGAGCACCAGTCCCGCTTCGGCAAAAATACGGTGCTGGAGTGGGAGAGCTGTGAGCACGGCATCCTGTTTCCCGGCTGGCGTCATCACGATGGCTGCGATCTGGCGCTGCAGGTGGCGGAAGCGGATGGCGCGGTGCATTTCGATGGCCACCGCGCGCTGTTCGCCGCGCAGACCGTGGCGCAAACCCAGGCCGCGCTGGCGCAGATGAATCGCGGTCCGCTGGATTTCAATCTTGTCTATGCCCACAAGGATGGCCATATCGCCTGGGAGCAGATCGGCCAGCTGCCGCGTCGCAACAGGGATGGCCTGTTCATCCGCGATGCAGCCGATCCGGATGCGGCTTGGAACGGTTATCTGGATTTTGCCGAGAATCCGAAAATCATCAATCCGGAAAGCGGCGTGGTAGTGACGGCGAACAGTGACACCGATCCGGAGCAGTTCAAAAAAATCGGCACCCGCGTGCATTGCGAGCCGCGCTATCGGCAGCAGCGGGTGACGGAGGTGCTGCTGGGGCAGAGTGCGCACGATGTGGCGTCGATGCAGGCGCTGCAGCGCGATGTGCACTGTTTTTACGGGCTGGAACTGAAACGTCCGCTGTGCGAGGCGCTGGAATTTGTGGCGTTGCGCGGTTCGGAAAAGGATGCGCTGCGTTATCTGCAGGAATGGGACGGGCAGTTTGGCACGGATTCCGTCGGTGCCTGCGTGTTCTTTTTCCTGCGCCAGAAACTGTGCGTGAATGTGTTCATGAATGTGCTGGGCGGTGCGTCGGCCAAACGCTTTACCCACGGGCAGCGCGCCATTCCACGGCTGGACCGGATGCTGCTCGATGGTGAGGACCGGCTGCGTCAGTTGCTGCATCTGCGCTCCGGCAAGACGCTGAATAACTGGATCGTGACTTCATTCCGGCAGGCGCTGCGGCAGATCCGGCAGGTGGCGGGGCCGCAACCGGCCGACTGGCAGTGGGGCGCGCTGCATCGCATCCGCATCGGCACGGTACTGGGCGATGTGCCGGGGCTGGGCAAGCGCTGGCAGGTGCTGGACGCGCCATTTCCCGGCGAAGCCAATACGGTGAGCCCGTCAGTGGCGGTGCCGTTCGGCAAACAGATGCGCGCGTTCGTGGGCGCCAGCACGCGCTTCATCTGCGATCTGGCCAGGCCGGAGGAAGCCTGGTTTGCCCATTGCGCCGGGCCGTCCGCCGATCCGGATTCGCCCTATTACCGCAGCATCGGCGAGCAGTGGCTGCGTTTCGAATATTTCCGCTCGGCGCTGTGGCAGGCGGATGCGGTGCCGGAGGTGATCGAACGCCATGTGCTGAATTGAGGCGGGCTGATTCGGCACGGCGGCTGGACGTTGCCGGCATTGCACATTATGTTTGTTTCAGGATTATTCGATTCCTCTATCGTTCTGAAACTCAAGGAAGCATTTTATGCAATGGCCCCTTCGCATCGCGGATCTTCTGGCAGGCAAGGCCGCGGTGGGCAGCACCGTCACGGTGAAAGGCTGGGTGCGCACCCGGCGTGATTCCAAGGCGGGATTTTCCTTCATCAATATTCACGACGGTTCGGCGTTTGACGGCATTCAGGTCATCGCCGAACAGACTCTTTCCAACTACTCCGATGAAATACTGAAACTGGGTGCCGGTTGCAGCGTGAGCGTCAGCGGCACGCTGGTGGCGTCGCAGGGCAAGGAACAGGCGGTGGAAGTGAAAGCCGATGCTGTTGCCGTGCTGGGCTGGGTGGATGATCCGGAAACCTATCCGGTTGCGAAAAAACGTCACACCTTCGAATACCTGCGCACCGTGGCGCATCTGCGGCCGCGCACCAACACCTTCGGCGCCATGGCGCGCATCCGCAATTGCGCCGCGCAGGCCATTCACCGTTATTTCAACGAGCGTGGTTTTTACTGGGTGAATACGCCGGTGATTACCGCCAGCGATTGCGAAGGGGCAGGGGAGCTGTTCCGCGTCAGCACGCTGGATCTTTTGAATCTGCCGCGCACCGACAAGGGCACCGTGGATTTCTCGCAGGATTTCTTTGGCTCGGAATCCTTTCTCACGGTGTCGGGCCAGTTGAACGGCGAGGCGTACTGCACGGCCATGTCGCGCATCTATACCTTTGGCCCCACTTTCCGCGCCGAGAACTCCAACACCAGCCGGCATCTGGCGGAATTCTGGATGGTGGAGCCGGAAGTGGCGTTTGCCGATCTGAAACAGAACGCCGACATGGCGGAAGAGTTTCTGCAGTACGTATTCCGCGCCGTGCTCAACGAGCGGCAGGACGACATGGCCTTCTTCGACCAGCACATCAGCCAGGGCGTGATTGCGCGGCTGGAGTCGGTGGTGAATTCCGAATTTGTGCGCATGGATTACAGCGAGGCGATCAGCGTGCTGCAGAAATCCGGCAAGCAGTTTGAATTCCCGGTGCAGTGGGGGCTGGATCTGCAGTCGCAGCACGAGCGCTATCTGGCGGAGGAATATGTGGGGCGGCCGGTGATCCTGATGAACTATCCGCAGGCGATCAAGGCGTTCTACATGCGTGCCAATGACGACGGCAAAACCTGTGCCGCGATGGACGTGCTGGCGCCGGGCATCGGCGAGATCATCGGTGGCAGCCAGCGCGAGGAACGGCTGGAGGTGCTGGACGCGAAAATGCAGGCGCTGGGTCTGCAGGAAGGGCTGTGGTGGTACCGCGACCTGCGTCGTTATGGCACTGTGCCGCACGCCGGATTCGGTCTGGGCTTCGAGCGTCTGCTGACCTACATCACCGGCATGGAGAATATCCGCGACGCCATTCCGTTCCCGCGGGTGCCGGGCAGCGCGCTGTTCTGACGCGTTTTCCCCGGTATTCGGCCGGAACCGCCGGCGGGCCAGTCACAGCAGGCCCGCCATTTTTCTGCTCCTGATAACAATATAAAACAAAAAACCAAAGGCGCTGCCGGCATCGTGTTGGCATGATGCCGGCCTGGGCGCGGGAATGCCGCTGCATCCTCCCCATCGTTCAATTCGTTTGCGGTAACAGGTAAATCCTTGGTGTTTGACAGTCCTGAACTGAAAGTCCTTTCCCGTTATGTGCGCAGTTATCTGGGTGGGCTGAAAAGTCTGTGCGTGCAGGTCGATGGTGAAGAGTGGAAATACCTCGATGGTGGCAAGGGCGAAGCCATTCTTTTCCTGCACGGCGCTACCGGCTCGAAAACCCAGTGGCGCAGCCTGATGCGGGAATACCTGCCGGATTATCGGGTTATTGCGCTGGATGTACCCGGCCTGTGCGTGAACCAGCGCTTTCGTTCCCGCCGGCATTCACTGCGTCAGCTAGGCCAGTGGCTGGGCAAGGTGCTGGCGCTGCTGCGGGTGGAACGGGTGCACATCGTGGCAAGTTCCCTGGGCTGCGCGCTGGCGGCCTATTTCACTGCCGCCCGTCCCGAGTGCGTGCAATCCCTGACATTTCTCGGTTATCCGACGCAGCTGGCAACCCAGCAGCGGCATGAAGCCATGCTGCAGGAATTTCGCGACGTATTCAGTGTGCGCACGGTGGACGAACTGCAGGCCATCTACCGCCGTGTCTATTTCAGCGCGCTGACACTTCCCACTATCGTGCTGCGTTACAACCTGCGCGAGATGCAGCGTTATCGTGAACCCATGCTGCAGGTGCTGGCCGAACTGCTGGAATCCATGCCGGTGATGATGGCGGGCCTACGCCAGATCCGGGTGCCCACGCTGGTGATCCAGGGTGATTCCGACCAGATTGCCGAACCACTCAGTGAATCCTTCTGGCAATTGCAGATTCCGCAGGTGCGCTGTCACATCATTCCCCAATGCGGCCACATGCCGCACCTCGAAAAGCCGGACGAAGTATTGCAGCTGCATCGCGCACTGCTGCAGCAAATCCATCGTTAACGCTTTTGATAATCGCGTAGCGTTTTGTGAATGACTAGCGATTTTTTAACTGGATCACACTAAGATAATTTCCCTAGTGGGTTGGCACTGGATGGAACAATTTAGCCAACCCCTTCGCATATTGTTTTTTTGCCTTGCTTTAGAGAACCGCTCGCCACATGGCTGCGCCGCGACATTTTTTTGCCGGCCGCGCAGACCGCCGAACTGTGTTTCGCAGTGTTCTCCTTTTTGAATTTTGGTCGAGTCAACGATTGGCTGCGGCACGGATGTGCTCGCCTGTCGAACGCCGAAACGTGCGCGTGCATCTGGTTAGCAGCGCGGACGTTTTTCTTCACATTTCAAAATAATGAGTAGTATGTGATGAAACCGAAAGTCCATGTGATTGCACCCCGATATCCCTTTGGTCCCGAACATGACGCGCAGGCGGAACTAACGCTGGGCGACCAGTGCTGGCGCGTCGAACCCCTTGATGTTTCAAAAGGTCACCTGTGCGTGCGCGCGCCCCTCGCGGTGGCCGATAGGCTGGAGCAGCGGGTCGACGCCATCGACCTGCGTGTGCTGGGCAAGCGCTACCGTCTGGCCGACATGCAGCTGGGCAAGCGCAGCGATGCCGAAAACAGCCGCTACCAGAAACTGGTCTTCAAATGTGGCGACAATCCCGAAACGTCGGCACAGCTGTGGGAAATCAGCTTCGCCCTGCGCATGCGCCCCAGCGAGCGCGTGGAGCAGGTGTACGACGAACGCAGTCTGCCGAAAGTGCCGGGGCGTGGCGTCTACACCGAAGATGCACGGCAGGAGCGTCTGACCTTCCTGCAGCAGGAAACCGGCTTCCAGTTGCAGGAAGTGGCCGCCACGCGGCTCGACCCGAAAGCCCTGGTGAGCAATATCGAAGCCCTGGTGGGTTCGGTGGAAATTCCGGTGGGCATTGCCGGGCCGCTGCATATCAAAGGCGAACATGCCAACGGTCTTTTCTACGCGCCGATGGCGACATCGGAAGGTGCGCTGGTGGCATCGGCCACGCGTGGCGCCACGGCATTGTCGCGCGCCGGCGGTGTCACCGTGCGGGTGCTGGGCCAGCGCATGCTGCGGGTGCCGGTGTTCGTGCTGGAAGATCTGTCGATGGCGTACTTCTTCGCGGAATGGGTGAAGGATCACCAGCACGAAATCGCCGAGCAGACGCGACGCTATTCCAATTACGCCAATCTGGTGGAGCTGCAGACCTCGGTGCTGGGCAAGGCCGTGCACGTGCATTTCGTGTATGAAACCGGTGATGCCGCCGGCCAGAACATGACGACCACCTGCACCTGGCAGGCATGCCAGTGGATCATTCAGGAAATGAAACGCTTTGACGGATTACGCTTCGAGAACTTCATGGTGGAAGCGAATCTTTCCAATGACAAAAAAGTCACCTATCAATCCTTTCTGAAGGGACGCGGTGTGCGCGTGCTGGCGGAAAGCGTGCTGACCCATGAGGTGTGCACGCAGGTTTTGAAAGTGAAACCGCGCCAGCTGTTCGACGCCTACAATCATTTTGTCGGCGGCAGTATTGCGGCGGGCATGGTGGGCATCAATATCAATATTGCCAACGTGATCGGCGCCATGTTCACCGCCACCGGGCAGGACATTGCCTGCGTGCATGAATCGGCGATCGGCCATCTGCACATGGAGCTGACTGAAGATGACACCATCTACGCCACGCTGATGCTGCCGAGTCTGGTGGTGGGCACGGTGGGCGGTGGCACCAGCCTGCCGCAGCAGAAGGAATGTCTGCAGCTGATGGATTGTGCCGGGCCGGGCCGCGCGCACAAGCTGGCGGAAGTGATCGCATCGTTCTGTCTGGCGCTGGATCTGTCCACCCTCAGCGCCATCGCCAGCGACCAGTTTGCGCGGGCACACGAAAAACTCGGCCGCAACCGGCCGGTGAACTGGCTGAAACTGGGCGACCTGAATGTGGACTTCTTCAGTCAGGGACTGGCCAGCGCCGGTTTCAGCCGCCAGTTGCAGATCGAACATGTGGAGCTGCGCAAACTGCCGATGACCGGCAGCAGCATCATCACCGAACTGACGTCGCACAAGATCAACAAGCTGGTGGGGCATTTCCCATTCCGTCTGCATCTGCAGGGAGACGCTGCGCCGCTGGATGTGATGGTGAAGGTGAAACCGCTGGATGATGAAGTCATCCTGATGCTCAACAGCATGGCCGCCATGTGCGATCCGCGTCTGGCGCAAGCCTACAACCAGTTCCGCAATCATGTCGGTTTCAAGCAGTGTCATCTGCGCGAACTGGTGGTGATGGCGCAGTTGGACGAACGCTTCACCCGCAACACGCCCACCACCTGGTTCACGCTGCACGATGCCGAGCGCGAAGCCTATGTAATTGTGCAGGAATATCTGCATGACATGGAGCTGATGGATACCGCCGACGACACGTCGGGCTGGACCCGTGCGCATATCGAATCTGCCATCAGTGGTATCGCCGAGGTGCACTCGATCTGGTACGGTCGCGATGAAGAACTGCTGGGCCAGCCCTGGCTGGGCGAAGTTCCCAACACGGCGGCGATGAAGGAAAAAACCCGGCTGTGGGAAATGCTGGCAGTGCACGCGGTGGAAGAATTCCCCGAATGGTTCGATGAGCGCGACAGCAAGATTTTCCGCGCGGCGGTGTATTCCATCGACAAGTGGTATCCCGAACTGGATGCTATGCCGAAAACACTGACGCACAACGATTTCAATCCGCGCAACATTGCGTTTCGCCGTCAGGGCGGGCAGCTGCGTCTGTGCGCTTATGACTGGGAACTGGCAACAGTGCAGGTGCCGCAGCATGATCTGGCGGAACTGCTGGTGTTCACGCTGGATGAAACCGCCACGCTGGAACAGGTGGATCATTACGTGGAATTCCATCGGCAGATGTTGCAGCAGGCCACCGGGCATGACATCGATCAGGACCAGTGGCGACGTGGATTCCAGCTCAGCCTGCGCGATCTGCTGATCAATCGCGTGCCGCTGTATCTGATGGCGCACACCTTCCGGCATTACAAATTCATGGATCGGGTGCAGCGTTCGCTGCGGCAGTTGTTGCGGCTGGAAGCGCAGCGGGTGCGGGAGCACGCCTGATGTCGTCGACCACCATCATTCGTGCCGGTGAACATGATCCCCGGCACGACCTGCCCGATGCATTTCTGGCAGTGGCGCAGCAGGTGTATCGCGATCATCCATTCTGGCTGGGCGAAGACGCGGCGGCGATGCGGTCGCGTTTTTCCTCCGCCCATGATTTTTTCCGGCAGGGAAAAGTCTGGCTGGGTGTGGCCGGGCAGGAACTTAACGGGCAGGGCGCGGATGCGACAACCCGCGTGGCCGGCTTCGTACACCCGCAACAGATCATCGACGGTAAACCGGTGGCCTTTTTCGGCTACTGGGAAAGTGCAAACCTGCCGGCACCGAATCATGCACTTTTTGCGCAGCTGGAACAGTGGGCGAAGCAGCAGGGTGCAGTGGCGCTGTACGGCCCGATCGATTTCAACACCTACGGCGCCTATCGCCTGCGGCTGAATGATTTCGAGCAGAGCGCGTTTCCCGGCGAGCCCTGCAACCCGGATTATTATCCGCAGCTGCTGGAAGCGCTGGGTTTTGATATCACCTGTCGTTATCAAAGCCGTTTTCATCCGGATGTAAAAGTGCTGGCGCAGGAACTGCAGCCGCGCCTGCAGCAGGTGCAAAACCAGTTGCAGGACCAGTTCCGCCTGTCACTGCTCACGCCGGATTTCTGGCTGGAGCATCTGGATGAGCTGTACCCGCTGGTGGACGTGATCTTTCGCCAGAATTTCGCCTACACGCCAATCACGCTGCAGCAGTTTCGCGACAGTTGCGGCGCGGCGTTCGCCCAGAAATTCTGCCCGCGTTCATCGGTGCTGGCCACCACGCACAATGGGGATGTGGCCGGTTTCTTTTTGTGTTACCCGGATTATTCACCGCTGCTGCGTGTGGCGAACGCGCAACGGATTCCGGCCAGTGAAATACGTTTTGATGTGCATGCACCGCAATTGCCGCGCCCGACACTGGCGCTGGCGAAAACCGGCGGCGTGCATCCGGATTTTCGTCAGGGAGGACTCTTCAACTGGATGGGGATGCAGTTGGTGACGAATGTCGCCGCGCATTACGACACCATCGCCGGCGCGCTGATGCGGGAGGACAACCACTCGCTGCGCTTCGGCATGATCTGTCCCATCCAGCGCGATTACGGACTGTATTGCAAACCTTTGTAGTAGTTGTATTGGGGTACCACCATGACGCACGCGAATGCGTTTCCATTTATCGTCCGCCTGAACCGGGTGGACTGTCTGACGCTGTCCAGCGTTTTCACTACCGCGCTGGCAGCGGCGTTCACGCTGGAAGGACATCATCATCTGGCGCTGGCGCTGCTGTTCGTGGCCATGGGCTGCGACGGACTGGACGGCATGCTGGCGCGCAAGTGGGGACTGGCGCGCAATTTCGGCCGCTATCTGGATGGTTTCATGGACGTGCTGATCTATCTGGTGAGTCCGGCGCTGGTGGCGTACCAGTCCGGCTTCGATGGCGCCTGGGGCCTGCTGCTGATGCTCACCATCGGTTGCGGTTGCGTGCGGCTGGCGGTGTTCAACGAAATCGGCAATATCGAGGACGCCGGCCGTTATCGCTATCTGGGCATGCCGGTGTTCTGGAGCCTGTTCATCGTCGCTGCGTGGCAATTGCTGCAGCCGGTGCTGCCGCCGCTGCTCTGCAATCTGCTGCTGGCGTTGGCACTGCTGGTGTTTTCGCTGCTGATGGTGTCGCGCCAGCCGTTTTTCAAGTTCACGGCGCTGTGGCAGATCCTGGCGCTCACCGGCGGTGGTGCGCTGCTGTTCCTGCTGCTGGATCTGCATCAGCGCGGACTGTTCAGCCATGCGGATCTGGTGTCAGCGTGGCAGAAGCTGGCCGACCTGCCGTGGGAACTGGTGTACTGGCTGCAGGTGCCGGTGGTGGTGGGCGGTGTGCTGCACATGCTGGTGGTGACGAAGAACTGGTTGCCTGCGCTGGCCGTTCCGGTGCAGCGGCGCTGGTTCGGCGCCAACAAAACCGTGCGCGGCTTCGTCATGATGCCGCTGCTGAGTGCGCTGGGCGGTATGCTTGTGTCGTTCAATCTGGAAGGTGTGTGGCTGGGTGCGCTGGTGGGCCTTGCCTATGTGCTGGCGGAGTTGCCCAACTCCTTCCTGAAACGCCGGCTGGGCGTGGCGCCGGGGCAATTGCCGCTGCGTTTTCGCCGTGCGTTCCTGCTGCTGGACCAGCTGGATTCCGCCCTCGGCGTGGCGCTGCTGTACGCTCTGCTGGGCTATGGCTGGCAGGTGTCACTGCTGTTCCTGCTGACGTTCCCGCTCACTGCGCTGGTGGTGAAACAGATCCTGTTCCGCCTGCGCCTGAAAAAGACCGCCTGCTAGACGAAACTGATCTATAGTTGGAAGCACATTCCAATAAAAACAGCAGTTGGAACCGGGGCGTGCCGTTAACCAGTTTCATTTCCAGTCTGTCTCCGCGTCGCCAGATCCAGTTCCGGATGCTGGCGCCCGTGGCCTGCTTTGCACTGCTGCTGGTGCCCGGCGCACTGCTGCTGCACTGGCAGGGGTCGCACGCCTCGCTGTATGCCTGGGGCCTGCTGTTCACGGTGGCCGTGTTCAGCGCATCGGCGCTGGCATTCTGGCTGGGTCACCGCCTGCACCGGCAGACCGTGCATGCCAACGACGAGCTGGCGCAAACCCTGCGCCGGCGTTTGCTGAACCGCCAGTTCGACGGGCCCATGCCCGGCCGCACCGACACCGATCTGGCCCGCGAAATCCAGCATGTGCTGCACTGGATCGGCCAGCAGCAAAAGCAGTCGGAAGAAGAAAAAGCCGCGCTGGAACAGCTGGCGCAGCAGCATGAATCAGCCCTGCAGCGCGAAGTGAACGCCCATAAATCCGCGCAGGACAAACTGCAGAAACTGGCCCGCGAACTGGACAACCGCAACCGCCAGCTCAACGAAAGCCTGCAGCAGAGCCAGCAGGCCGACAAGGCCAAGGCCGAATTCCTCGCCAACATGAGCCACGAAATCCGCACCCCGCTCAACGCCGTCATTGGCGTGGCCAGCCCGCTCGACCGCTCCCCCCTCAACGACCGCCAGCGCCAGCAGGTGGGCATGATTTTCGAATCCGGCAAATCCCTGCTCACCAC
>CAZBII010000104.1:0-15964 GCA_964491665.1 uncultured Moraxellaceae bacterium | reverse complement strand
TCCTGCTGGGCAACAAACGCCTGCGCAACAAGCAGGGCATCCTGCAGATGCTCGACGGCGCCGCCTGGCTCAGCCAGATCGGCATGTTTTTGATTCTGGGCCTGCTGGTGACCCCCAGCAGCATGATGCACTACACCATTCCTGCGCTGCTGGTGGCACTGTGGCTGACGCTGATTGCGCGGCCGCTGGCGGTGTGGCTCAGCCTGATTCCCTTTGTATTTTCCGTGCGGGAAAAATTTTTCATTTCCTGGGTGGGACTGCGTGGCGCGGTGCCGATCATTCTGGCGCTGTTCCCGATGATGGCCGGCCACGAACACGCGCAGCTGCTGTTCAACATTGCGTTTGTGGTGGTGCTGGTGTCGCTGATGACACAGGGCTTTTCGATTCCGCTGGCGGCGCAGCTCTGCCGGGTGGAAGTACCGCCGGAACCGGAGCCGAACCAGCGCATGGCCCTGGAAATGCCGACGCCACAGGAACACGAGATTTTCATTTTCCAGCTCGATGAGCACACCACCGCCACCGACAAGCTGGTGCGACAGCTGCGCATGCCGGCGGAATCGCGCATTGCCGCCGTGTTTCGCGGCAACCAGGTGATCTATCCCAACGGCGACACGCAGCTGCACCGCGACGATCATCTGTGCGTGATCGGCCACACGCAGGATCTGCCGGACATCAGTCGTCTGTTCTCCACCACCGCTGCACCCGAACATCTGGACGGCCATCATTTCTTCGGCGATTTCCTGCTGGACGGCGCCGCCCATGTCGCGGATGTGTGCGCATTCTACGGGTTGAAAATTACGATTCCGCCCGACGCGCCCGACATCACCCTGGGCGAATACATCGCGCAGCGCTTCGGCGGTCACTGCGTGGTGGGCGACAAGATCCGCGAAGGCGGCGCCAAGCTGGTGGTGGCGGAAATGGAAGGCGACGAGGTGCGCAAGGTGGGGATCAAGTGGCTGCAGGAATCACTCTGAGTCCGGCGCCGCACTGACACAGATGCAGCACCGGCTCAGAAGAATTCGTCGCTGTCGGCAGGCTTCGGCTGCGCGGGACGGGCAGACTGCGCCGGCGTGACCGGAGTCGTTGCAGGCGAGGTCACGGCCGACGGTGCCGTGGCAGGTTGCGCTGCCGCAGGTGCTGCCTGTGGCGCAGCAGTGGCCGCAGGGGCGGAACTGGTTGCCGGTGCAGCAGCGGGAGCAGGTGTCGTCGTTCCCGGCGGCAACACCGGCACCGCAGGCCCGGCATCCGGCGCTCCCGGTTCACCGCCCTGCCGCCGCGTCATGGTCTGACGCAGACGCTCGAACGCTTCCTGCTGCTGGATTTCCTTCTTGTCACCGCTATTCGTCACCGTCACATCGCCGGTCACCGGCGGCGCGGCATCGACGCCTGGCGCAGTAGGCACCACCGCCGGCTCCTTGAAATCAGGATCTTCCGGCAACGCCTTGAACGCTTCCACTTCTTCCGGCGTGGCGCTGCCGCCCTGCATTTCCTCCATCGCCCGCTGCGATTCCTGATTCATCACCAGAATGCTGATGCGGCGGTTGATGGGATTGTCGGGATTTTCCTTGTCATAGGGAATCGACGACGACATGCCGGTGACCTGTGCCAGCTGGTCTTCCTTCACGCCACCCTGCAGCAGTGAACGGCGCGCGGCATTGGCGCGATCGGCGGAGAGTTCCCAGTTGGAATAATCGGGGCTGTCGACAAACTGCTGCGCATCGGTATGGCCCGACAGCGTGAGCTTGTTGGGCACCGTGCCGATGGTTTCCGCCAGCGCCACCAGAATGTCGTTCATATAGGGCTTGATCACATCGCTGCCGCTATCGAACATCGGGCGCGATTCCTTGTCGACGATCTGGATCTGCAACCCGTCGCGGGTCACTTCCATGATGATCTGGTCCTTGAATTTCTGCAGCTCGGGATTTTCCTCGATGCGGGCTTCCAGCGTGCGCTTCATTTCCTCCATCTTGCGCGCTTCGATTTCCTGCGCCATCTGCTCGACGGTCTTCTCGTCGATCTTCATGCCCTTGCTGTCGGGTGCGGATTCGGGTGTTTCTTCCGGCGAGTCGCCGCTGTACTCGTCATCCTTCAGACCGCCGCCCAGATCAATTGCATAGGGCGAACCGCCCTCGGTGACCGCCTGGGGATCGCTGAAATAACCGCGGATCGCCTTGAGCTGTTTCGGAGTCGCCGCTTCCAGCAGCCACAGCAGCAGGAAGAACGCCATCATGGCCGTGGCGAAATCGGCAAACGCCACCTTCCACGCGCCACCGTGATGGCCACCCACCACTTTCTTGACGCGCTTGATGACTATCGGTTTGCCGGTGTTTTCAAACTCCATTAGCGGCCCCGCAGGTGATCATCCAGTTCCTTGAAGGTTGGACGTTCGTGGGAGCCAATGGCCTTGCGGCCGAATTCCACCGCCAGCTGCGGCGGAATGCCGTTCACCATGGCCAGAATCGCCGTCTTGATGCAGGCCAGCGCCTTGATGTCCTCGGTGGCCATGTGTTCCAGCGCCACCGCCAGCGGACCGATAAAACCATACGCCAGCAGAATACCGAGGAAAGTGCCCACCAGTGCCGCCGCCACGTGATGGCCCAGCACTTCCGGCGGACCACCCAGCGCGCCCATGGTGATTACGATCCCCATGACCGCCGCCACGATACCGAAACCCGGCAGACCATCGGAGATCTTGCTGACCGCATGCGATGCCGCCATGGCTTCGTGCAGCGCGGTTTCGATTTCCTGGTCCATCAGCGATTCCAGCTCGATGGCCGACAGGTTGCCCGCCGCCATGATGCGCAGGTAATCGCAGATGAAATCCAGCAGGTGTTTTTCCATGGTGACGCGGGGAAAACGGTTGAAGATTTCGCTGGACTCCGGTGTTTCCACATCTTCTTCGATCGCCATCAGACCGTTCTTGCGCGCCTTGTTGAAGATCTCGTACAGCAGCGACAGCAGGTCCATGTACATGTCCTTGCCGTAGTGCTTGCCCTTGAGGTTGCGGCCCAGCGCGCCCAGGGTGTCCTTCACCACCACGCCGGGGTTGGAAATCAGGAACGCGCCAATGGCCGCACCGAGAATGATCAGCAACTCATACGGCTGCCACAGCGCCATCAGCTGGCCATGGGAAAGCAGATAGCCACCGAGCACGCTGCCGAGTACTACTACAAGTCCGACTAATTTCAGCATAAAGGGGAAGGGAGTATCCAACTGGGTCTATAGTTTGAAAGTTAAGTTCAGAACACCCGATTTAACAACCACATCCCGGACGCTGACGATACTCGCCATGACCACACCGCATGACCAGGCGCTGCAACAATGGCTGGACCGGCTGGACGCGCAGCCGCTGCCCGTGCTGCCGGCCACCCTGCCACGGGTCGAGGCCATGCTGAAGGACAGCCAGGTTGCCCTGAACGACGTGGCCCAGGTCATCAATACCGACCCGGTGCTGAGCCTGCATATGCTGCGGGAAGGCCAGCGCCTGTTCGGCAAGCGCCTGAGCGGTCCGCCCGCCGACGTCCTGCATTGCATCACTTTGCTGGGCATCACCCGGCTGCGCACCCTGCTGGGCACCTTCCGCCCGCTAATCCTGCAACCGGCCGATCCCGTCCAGCAGGCGTACCTGCGCGCCATCGGCATCAGCCTGCACGCCACCCTGCAGATCTACGGCTGGAACCGCTACCGCAGCCAGCCCGGCGCCGACCAGCTGCTGCAGGCCGTGCTGCTGTACGGCGCCGCCGACTGGGCACTGTGGTATTCAGCCAGCCCGGACATGCAGATCGTGGAACGGCTGGTCGGCAAGGAACAGATTCCGGCCCGGGAAGCGGAAATGGCCGTGCTCGGCTGCACCCGCGATGCGATTGCACTCGGCCTGGCCCGACGCTGGGGCTTCTCCCGCGACATACTGGAATGCCTGGAGCCCACCCGCATGCCCGCCCCTGGGTTCCTGCTGCGCTGCGCCCATCAGGCCGAACTGGACCCGAACTACCGCCTGCCCAACCGTGACGACGAAGGCCATCTGATCCGTTCCGCCGGCCTGACCCTGCGCCTGGCGGACTGGCTGGCGCGGGAGGCGGCGCGGGACTGGTATTCCGGCCAGGTCCGCCGCTGCCTGCACATCACCGCCATCTATCTGAATCTGCCGCTGGACGAACTGCACGCCCTGGCCCACGACTGCGCCATCGTCATCTCCCGCGACTGGCCCATTCCCGGCATGGCCGCGCCCGCCGCCAACCTGCTCTGGCCGGTGCAGCCACGCCGTCCGCGCCGCATCAAGCCTCGGCAGCTGAAAAAGGCCGTGGCCCAATTGCGCGCCCGCCAGAATCCCGCTGCCCCGGCACCCGCCCAGCCCGCATCGAAGCCTGCTCCTCAGCCCGCCCCCCAGCGCCAGGAGCCCCCGGTCATCGGCATGGCCAACGACCATCTGCCGCCGGAACTGAAACGCAGCCAGATCCTCAACGCACCACCGCCGCCACCACCGCCCGCACCTGTCACCGACCGTCACGCCGGCTTCCGCAGCGCCGAGAAAAAGCAGCGCTTCCTGCAGTTCCAGCAGCAACTGGTCCAGTCGCCCGACCACTTCCGTTCCGAGCATGAAGTGCTGCGCGCCACCGTGGAGATCCTCCACGAATGCACCGCGCTGGAACGGGTAATGGCGGCAACCGTGAGCAACGACCAGGTGGAAACCTACTTCGCTCTGGGCTGCGAGCAGGCACCGGCCATGAAACGCCTGAAAATCGCCCTGCAGCCGGCCAACCTGCTCACCCACCTGCTGAAGCAGCCCGCCGGCGCCTGGATCAGCCCGGACCGCCCCAACAAGATGAACGCACTGGTGCCCGGCGCGCTCAAGCAGGCCACCCAGTGCGGCGACTTCTTCCTGATGTCCGTGTTCAACCAGCGCGGCGCCTATGCCCTGTTCTATGCCGACCGCGGCCCCAGCGCCCGCCTCGGCCTGTCCGAGCACGAATATACCCTCTTCAAGGCGGCCTGCACCGGCTGCAGCAAATGCCTGATCGCCCGCGTCAAGCGCGCCGCCGCCCGCCGCAACCCCGAATAACGGCGCAAAAATTTTGGGCGGCAACGCGGGCTTCAAGTAAACTGGCGGCAATCATGTCCCGCTGGCGCACAACGGCCCGGACATCGCCCGTATCGTGAAGGAACTGGAATGAGCCAAAACCGTCTGGACCTGCCGCTGGTGATCGAGCCGGCGCAGCTGGAACCCCTGCTGGGCACGCCCAATCTGCTGGTCGTCGACCTGTGCCGCCCCGAACAGTACGCCACCGCCCACATCCCCGGCGCCGTCTTCCTGCCATTCACCCAGCTGGCGCGCGGCGTTCCCCCCGGCCCCGGCAAGCTCCCGGCGGAAAACCTCATGTCCCGCGTGATGTCCTCCATCGGCCTCACCCCCGACACCCACGTGGTGGCCTATGACGACGAAGGCGGCGGCTGGGCCGGTCGCCTGATCTGGACCCTGGACGTGATCGGCCACCAACACTATTCCTACCTGAACGGCGGCCTGCATGCCTGGGTATCCGAACAGCGCAAGCTGGAAGCCGGCATCGCCATGCCCGCCCCCAGCCAGTACACGGCCCACTACACCAGCACCGGCATCGCCACCAAGGAAGACATCCTGGCCCGCCTGAAAGACCCGAACTTCGTGATCTGGGACGCCCGCTCCCGCGAGGAATATTTCGGCCAGCGCGCCGGCGCCCAGAAAAACGGCCACATTCCCGGCGCCGTGAACTACGAATGGACCCGCGCCATGGACCCGCACAACCACCTGCGTATCCGCGACCCGGAAAAAGTGCGGCAGGAACTGGCCTCGCTGGGCATCACCGCCGACAAGACCGTCGTCACCCACTGCCAAACCCACCACCGCTCCGGCTTCACCTATCTGGTGGGCAAGGTACTGGGCTTCCCCGACATCCGCGCCTACCCCGGCTCCTGGTCCGAATGGGGCAACGACCCCGCCACGCCGGTCGAGACCAAATAGGCAGAAACCAATTAACGCGGCCGCCGTCTCACCCTGATCAGCAACCCTTGATGACAACCGGAAACGACCATGACTGATTCTGCAATGGATCGCCTGAAAGTATTGCCCCAGTATCTGGTGCCCCAGCACCTCCTGTCCCGCGCCATGGGCCTGCTGGCCGAATCGCGCTGGCCGGCGATCAAGGACACCTTCATCGACTTCTTCATCAAGCAGTACAACATCGACATGAGCATCGCGGCGGAAACCGACCCGCGCGCCTATGCCTGCTTCAACGATTTCTTCACCCGCGCCCTGAAAGACGGCGTGCGCCCGATCACGGCAGAAGGCATCGCCTGCCCCGCCGACGGCGCCGTCAGCCAGCTGGGCAAGATCGACAACGACCGCATCTTCCAGGCCAAGGGCCAGCACTACACCCTCACCCAGTTGCTGGGCGGCGACGCCCGTCGTGCCGAACCCTTCCGCAACGGCGACTTCATCACCGTCTACCTGTCACCGCGCGACTACCACCGCGTGCACATGCCCTACGGCGGCGTGCTGAAGGAAATGATTTACGTGCCGGGGAAACTGTTCTCGGTGAACACGGTGACAGCGCAGCAGGTGCCGGCGCTGTTCGCCCGCAACGAACGGGTGGTGGCGCTGTTCGACACCGACCGCGGCCCGATGGCAGTAGTGCTGGTGGGCGCCATGATCGTGGCCAGCATCGAAACCGTGTGGGCCGGGCTGGTAACGCCGCCCAAGCGCGCGCTGAAAGTCACCGACTACCAGCCCCAGAGCCACAAGATCGAACTGGCTCGCGGCGCGGAGATGGGCCGCTTCAAGCTGGGCTCCACCGCCATCGTGCTGTTCGGGCCGGACGTGGTGAAATGGAACGAATCGCTGCGGGAAGGCACACCGACCAAAATGGGCGAGCAGATTGGCAGCCTGCTTTGAACGAAATCCAGGACACTGGCCGGACCCGTTTCTGCCAGCGCCACTTTCCGCAATCCCACAACAAAACGGCCGGTCATCATAACGATGCCGGCCGTTCTGTTTTGCCCTGAGGCGTAACGCAGCGGTTACTCGCTGTCGCCCTCGATCTCTTCCACAAACGGTTCGCCCGTCAGTGTCAGCAGGATTTCCTTCTTGTAGGTGGTGATCACGATCTTGCGCGCGTCGAGCCGTTCGATGCTGACGATATCGTCGACGGTTTCATCTTCCGGCTCGTTAATCAGGCTGGTTTCGGCGTAGGACAGAATTTCGGGGAACACGATGCGCAGTTCGGGATTCTGGGCTTCCGGATCATCGAAGCATTCGATGAACAGCATGCGCACATCGATGTCGTAAACCAGATTGGAAATATAGGGCGAGCAGTCACCCAGCAGTTGTTCGGTCAGTTCCATGGCGCACCGGAGGAGTCGTTAACGGTGCGCCATTGTATGCTGCCCGCCGCCAGGAATGAAGGGCAATCCCGGTCAGGCGGCGTGGGTCGCCTGCTTCACCAGGCCGATGACCCGGTCCAGATGGGTGAACAGCCGCGTCATCAGCTTGTTGACGTTGCCGAAGCGGATGCTCTGCGCCACCAGCGTGCTTTCCAGACCGTTCAGTTCATGGGTGTTGGGAATTTTGGGGCGCAACTGCTCAGCCAGATCGGCCAGCGGCTCCATGATGGGTTCGATGTAATGCTCCACCTGCTGCGACAGCCGGATCTCCAGCTGCAGCAGGGTGTCGCTGGGCAGTTTCAGGCTGGCCAGGGCGTCGTCCAGATGCTGGCTCAGCGACATTTCCTGGGGAGCATGACTTTTCTGCACCTGCACCAGCAGGTTGCCCAGATTTTTCAGCACCGCCATCGCCGGCACCAGCTCGTTGACCGAGCCGTCCAGCGCCGCGCCCATGCGCACCAGAACTTCCAGTTTGGCGCTGAGTTCGGACAGGCGGTTGAGTTTGCCCATCAGCAGCCCCACCTGCGCCGAGATGTCCGCCGTCTCCTGTTCGATCACGGAAAACTGCGGCGTCAGCAGCTCCAGCTGCTTTTCCGCCTCCGCCGGCAGACCCGCAGTGAGTTCCTGATCCGCCAGCCGCTGCACCGCCTTCTTGAACTGCAGCAGCCGATCGTCCAGCACCTCCACTTCCTGCTGCATGCTCTCCACCACCGGAATCAGCGCAGCCATGAACACGAATACCGGATTGAGATAGCCCTCGATGCGCACCACCGCGGAATGGGTGCGGTCCACCCGCGGCTTGAGATTGCGTGCCAGCAGGTTGAGCTGCTGCGCCGGCCGCAGCAGCGGGGTGCCGGTCCTCTCCACCAGCGCCGCCGCCACGCTGCTTTCCTGCAGGGCGATGTCATTCACTTCCTTGATGGCGCGGGTGTTCTTCTGCAGGCTGCGCACGCTGTTGCGCACACTCAGCAGCCCCACCGGCGCGCCCACGACAAAGCGCTGCGGATCGGCCTGCAGGACATTGTTGATGTTGGCGATGAAGGTGCGCAGGTTGCGGATGTCCCGCGACAGGGGATAGAGGATGGTTCTGAGCTTGCGGGCCTGTTCCATGGGAGGACGCTCCTTGTTGGGATCGGTGTTCAGCCATTGCCTAACTGCGCACACGGCGGCATTCAATTGCCAGGAATCAACGGGGACAACGCGCGGGGACAAACACCCTCGCCGCACAGAAACTGTCCAGATTGTCTGAGTATAGCGGGGTGTTTAGCGGGGAACAGCGAACTGCCTGACAAATTTTCTGGCAATTTATCAGGCAATCAGTTTAGGCGTTTTTTTGATCAGTCTGTGATGGGAATGAAGTGGGGCTGCTGCTGCACGCGTTGAATCCAGCTTTGCACATTGGGAAAGCGGTGCAGTTCAAAACCGCCTTCGTCCGCCACGTGGGTGTAGGCGAACAGGGCGATGTCGGCGATGCTGTAACGGTTTTCCACGAAGAAATTGCGCTCGTTCAGGTGTTTGTCCATCACCTCCAGCGCGGCGTAACCCAGCGGCATGCGCTTCTGGATTTCGGCGGCGTTCTGCCCGGCGGATTTCTGGAACGCCACCCAGAAGCGCACGGTGGCAATGTAGGGCTCGTGGCTGTACTGCTCGAAGAACATCCATTGCAGCACCTGCGCCTGGGCAAATTTGTCCTGCGGGAAAAACTCGGTGTCGCGCGCCAGGTAGTAGAGCGCGGCGTTGGATTCCGGCAGGAAACGGCCGTCCACCTCCAGCACCGGAATGCGTCCATTCAGGTTCTTGCGCAGGAATTCCTCGGTGCGCGATTCACGCTTGAGGATGTCCACTTCCACCTTTTCATAGGGGATCTGCAGCTGGTTCAGCAGCAGGCGGATCTTGTAGCAGTTGCCGGACGGATGGTACTGGTACAGACGCATGATGTTTCCTCCCTGATGGTTGTGCGTGTCAGACGTTGAATTCCACCACGCGACGCTCTTCCCGCAGCGGGCCGACGATGGGTTTGACCTGTTCGTGCACCGGATGTTTTTCGTAAACTGCCAGCGCCTGCTCATCTTCAAAATCCACGATCATCGCCACGTCGGAAGCGTCGGCCATCTGCGCCGTGTTGATGCCGACCTGGATGCTGAGCATGCCGGGAATCTTGCCGCGCATGGACTCCAGGGCGCGCTTGATGGTGCCGGCGTCGAGGGCTTTCTGTTCCGGTTCAGTGGCGCGCAGGCGCCAGAGGACGACTCGTCGAAGCATGAGGGATTTCCTGTGTCTGAAAAAAAAAGAGAATTGTGGGAAGTCAGGGCAGGCAGGCAAGAACGTCAGCGGCCATGGATGGCCGCTGTCGAGCCTACAGGGATGTACTTGTGGCGTTTCTTGCCTGTCTGCCCTGACTGCACACCATCAATACCGCCCGTCGTCAATGCTGATCCAGCATGAACGCCAGCATCTGTTCCAGCTGGGTTTCCAGCATCCATTTTCCACCGTGCACGTTGCAGCCTTTTTGCTGCGCGATCTGCAGCAACGGTGTCAGTTCCTGATTCACCACCACGTCCGCCACCCACATGTGCGGCTGCAGGAATTTTTCCGACAGCGGCAGCATGTCGTCTTCATACATGCCGAGACTGGTGGCGTTGATCACCAGATCGAAATCCTGGTCGCTGTAGGGGCCGCACTGGAAATTCACGGCGGGAAAACGCAGCTTGAGTTTTTTGGTGAGCAGCTCGGCCTTGGACGCGGTGCGATTGCGCACATGCAGTGACGTCACATTGTATTTGGCCAGTGCGAACGCAATACCGGCTGCAGCACCACCGGCACCCAGCAGCAGCACACGTTTGTCTTTCACATCGAAATTGTGTTCGCGCAGGCCGGCGACAAAACCTTCGCCATCCAGCAGCGTGCCCGCCAGCGAGCCATCACGATTGCGGCGGATGACGTTGCAGGCGCCGGTCCAGTGCACTTCGGCCGTCATCACATCCAGCATCGACACCACGCCGTTCTTGTACGGCATGCTCACCACCGCGCCACAGAAATTCTGGATACCTTTCAGCGCGATGATGGTGTTTTTCAGATCCGCCGGCTTGATGTGCAGGGGAATCAGCACGGCATCAAGATTTTTTTTCTGGATGAGTTCGTTCATCCATTCGGGCGTTTTTGCCTGCTCCACCGGATCGGCGATGATCGCCATCCAGCGGGTGTTGCCGGTGATCGGAATCATGCCTGCCCCTTGGTATGCGCCATGACCGGCAGGCTCGCAATATTCTCGCCGGAACGCAAGCGCCAGGCGTTGACCAGTGCGGGCGCCACCGGTGGAACAGCCGGTTCACCGATACCGCCGGGCGTGGCATCGCTAAGAATCAATTCGATATAAGTAGTGGGGGAATGGGCAATGTCGAGCAGGCGGTAGCTGTCAAAATTGCGGCTGGTCACCGCGCCCTTGTCCAGCAATATCTGTTCGTGCAGCGCAGCGGACAGGCCCATCTGGATCGCACCTTCCACCTGCGCGCGCACGTTGTCGGGATTGATGACGGTGCCGCAGTCCACCACGCAGATGACTTCGGCAATCTGCCCCGGATGCACGGCGTTGGGCTGCAGGCGCACGATGGTGGCAACGTGGCTGTCGTAGCCGGAAAAACAGGCCACCCCCAGTGCATTGTCGGTGCCGCGCAGAGGCCAGCTGGCCAGTTCAGCTGCCCGCGCCAGCACCGGACGCAGGCGGTGTTCGGTCGGCAGCATCCGCAGGCGCAGATCAATCGGATCGATCCGGTGCTGAATCGCCCATTCATCGAGGAAGGTTTCCAGCGCGAAGATGTTCAACGTGTTGCCCACCGATCGCCAGTAGCCCACCGGCAGCGGCAGTTCCACCGGCGCATGCTCCACCTTGCGGTGGGGAATGCGGTAGAACGCGTGCTTCGCGCCATCCACTGCGGAATCACCGATCACGCTGGACGGGCGCAGGCCGGTGCCGGGTTCCGCCGGCGCCGCGAAAATGTTGCGCAGGTCGCGGGCGTATTGTTTGGCCTTGTTCGCCAGGCTGCTGTCCAGTGCCGGCGGCAGTTCGTCCCACAGCTTGCCAGGGCTGGCCACCTGATGCTGCAGACCTGTCAGCGCGCCATTGGGACCGGCAAAACCGCGCAGACGAATAACGGCGGGTGGGCGGTAGCGGCCGGCAGCGAGCTGGTCCTCGCGGGTCCAGACCACCTTGACCTGCTGGTGCAGCTGGATACCCAGCTCCAGCGCTTCCACGATGTAATCCGTTGCCAGCCGTCGGCCAAACGAGCCACCCGAAAGCTCATCGTTCAGTTGAATGGCTCGTAGCGGCAGACCGGTCATGCGTGACGCCAGATTGCGCACGGTGTCCGGCACCTGGGTGCCCGCCAGGATCTGGCAGTATTTCGAGGTTACCGTGACGGTGCAGGACAGTGGCTCCATCGGAGTCTGCGCCAGCATCGGCAGCTGGTAGACCCGTTCCAGAGCCGGTGCACCGGCCGGAGGCGCACCTTCGTTCACCACCGCCTGCAGCGCAGCCGGCTGATCCAGCAGCTGTTTGAGACCGGTGATGATGGCGTCCGACGACAGCTCCGTGCCGCCGCTCCACTGCGCCTTGAGCGCCTTGCGCCCCTGCAGCGCGGCCCAGGTGTGCGTCGCCACCACCGCCACGCCGGACTGCAGCGGCACCACGCGGGTCACGCCCGGCACCGACAGCGCCGCCGCCTGATCGTAAGCGGACAGCGTGGCGCCAAACCGCAACGGCCGCTCGATGGATGCCACCAGCACACTGGTGCGGTCCATGCCGTATTTGGCCGTGCCGCGCACCTTTTCCTTCTGCCAGGCGGGCTCGTTCCAGCCGCCGATATAGGTCCAGGGCGACTGGCGCGGCTTCACCTTGTTGAGGTCCACCGACTTCACGGCGGCGTCGACAAAGCCGGCCACGGCGGCAAATTTCAGCGGCTCGCGCGGACCCAGAATCCAGCCGTCGCGCAATTCCAGCACTGGCAGCGGTTTGTTCTGCGCCTTCAGCATCAGGGTGGTGGCGCGCAGCAATACTTCCCTGCAATAGGCCGCCGCCTGGCGTACCGGCACCCAGCTGGAGCGCATGGAAAAACTGCCGCCGGTGCTCTGCGGCAGCGACTGGCGGTTGGGCTGGTCCGGCCCGACACTCACCAGCCGCACGGCAATGTGTTCCGGCGCAGTATTGAGTTCTTCCGCAAACAGCGTACGCAGGCCGTCGCTGAGCCCCTGCCCCATCTCGTGACGGTTCAGTTGCAGGATCAGCTGATTTTCAGGGGTGATTTCGAAGAAGCCGGTGATGTAGGGCTTGCCGGCGGCCTGGGCCTCGGCCGCTACGGCCTTCGACACCAGGGGAAACTGCAGCAGCAGGGCGCCGCCGGCAGTGGCCGACAGGCTGATGAAATGACGACGGGAGAGTTGGATGGCATCGGTCATGACGACAAATCCTTGCAGGCCGGGCGGGTCACGGAAAACATGTGGGATGGCGGCATGTTAGCAGTTTTCGGCCGCCACCGGCACAGGCTGGCACAAGGCCGTGTGCGGCCCGCTGCCAATCAAAATGTGCGTTTTGGTCAGTGTCATCGACCGGCGATGCCGCTAACGTACCCCGCTTCTGACTGTTTGTTCACATCACCGAGGATTCCCCCATGAACACCGCTGTCCGCTTCCGGGAACTGCTGCAATCCGGCGCCACCACCACCGAACAGGCACTGGCCTTCTATGACGCGCTGGAACCGGTCAGCATCGAGTTCATGCTGGGCAAATGGAAAGGGGCCGGCGTTCCCACCGGACATTACATGGACGGCCTGCTGGAGCAGTTCAACTGGCACGGCAAGCAGTTCGTCAGCGCCGATCATGTGCATCCGCTGGTGTTCGTTGCCCCCGGCGGCGAACTGGTCAAACTGAATCCGCGCTGGATGAACATGCGTTACGCCCGCAACAGCGCGCTGGCCCGCCATCCGCTCACCGGCAAGACCTTCGGCCTGCTCACCCACGTACTGAAAACCAATGCCTCCAAGGCCCGCCTGCGCATGATCGAATTCCGCGGCAAGGTCAGCGCCGCCATGCTGTACGACGACCAGCCCATCAACGACGTGTTCCGCAAGATCGACGACAACACCGTGCTGGGCATCATGGATCTGAAAGGCATGAAGCAGCCGTTTTTCTTCCTGCTGGAACGGGAAGGCTGAGACGCCGCCCGCCGCCAAATTATCTGGCAGCGGGAGTTGTTTGCGGATGGGGCTCCCACCATAATACCGGGCACCCTATTCCGCGATCCCGCGCTCCGAATCGAACATGACCACGACCCCAGACCTCGTTTCGATCATCAGCCCCGCCTACAACGCCAGCAAGACCATCGACGCCACCATCCGCTCCGTGCTGGCCCAATCCTATCCCCACTGGGAAATGCTGATTGCCGATGACGGCTCGAAGGATGATACCGTCGCCCGGGTACAGGGCTGGGCCGCGCAGGATTCACGTATCCGCCTGCTGATCAACGAGAACAACATGGGACCGGCCCGCACCCGCAACCGGCTGCTGAAAGAAGCGAAGGGCCGCTATATCGCCTTCCTCGATACCGACGACGAGTGGCTGCCCGCCAAACTGTATGCACAGCTGCAGCTGATGCGGCAGACCGGCGCCGGCATCTGCGCCACCGGCTACACCCGCCGCTTTACCGACAAGACCATCGATCTGATTCCCCCGCCCCGGATCACCTACCGCGACATGCTGAAGTCGAACCAGATCCCGATGCTGACCGCCATCATCGACCGCCAGCAGCACCCAACCTTCGAATTCGCCATCAAGGGCCACGAGGATTACCAGCTGTGGCTGGATCTCACACGTTCCGGAGGGATTTGCGCCAGCGTGCAGAAAATCCTCGCCATCTACAACGCCGGCAATGCCGGGTCGGTCTCCAGCAACAAGCTCAAGGCCGCCGGCTGGCACTGGGACATCATGTCCAGGGAGCCCATGCCCCTGTATAAAAAAGTCTATTTCTTCTGCTTTTACATGATTCGCGGGCTGCGCAAGAACATCTGAATGCCAGTGGCGCCACAGAAGAGAAAGTAATAATAGATATAGCGCACAACTCTAATGTGACAGGGTCCGGTGAGCAGCGTGTGAACTATACTGACTTTCCTGACTGCCAGCCGGAAACGGTGGTAACCGGCCCGCAACAGCCGTCGCGATACCACCTGCATACATCCATTTGCCACAAGGAACTGCTTATGATGAGTGCATCACCAGAAACGGGATTTCCCCCACAAAAATCGAAAATTTGAGAACCTGATCGAGATCACCGCGAAATAGTCCAATACACTTGATCAAGTACAAACCGTGGCTTCACCATTTTCGGGGCACTTATGAAATCTCTTCCAAAAGCATCCAGCTGTTCGATCGGAGTGGCATTCCTGCTGCTGTTCCAGGCCCATTCGGCACTGGCCGCCGCGCCAACGATTACCAGCATCCCGGACCAGACGGCTTCCAAGGGTGTTGATTACACCTACACGCCGACCCTTTCCAATGCCGGCACAGCAGGCACGGTCAACTGGACCAAGGCTTACGGCCCGGATGACGTCAAGGTCAACCCGGCCACAGGCGCCATCAGCTGGTCGATTCCGTCCAACCTGCCGGGCGAAAGCTTCCATATCGGCCTGAAAGCCTCGAATGGCGACGGCTCCGTCGTTGAAAGCTGGATCGTGCACGTCGGTGTTCCCAAGGTCGTCTACGTTGGCCCCAACGAAACTGACAAGACCCTGGGCGCCGCCTTTGCCAAGTACACCACCCCCGGCATGACCTTCGTGGTGCGCAACGGTACCTACACCGGCGAAGCCAACGCCATTGCCCGCATTTCCAATGGCTCGCACCAGTATCCGGTGCAGGGCACTGCATCGGCACTGTCGACCGTCATGGCGGAAGATCCGGGCAGCGTGACCCTGTCCGGTGGCGCCGTCATCGACATCAACGGCATTGGCGGCCCGGTCGGCTACTTTGCTGTGAAAGGTTTCTTCGTCAAGGACGGCTACATCAATACCACCGGCTACGACAGCTCCGTCTGCTCCTACTCTGCTGGCTGCCGTCCGCACCACATCAAGTTTATCCAGAACGGCGTGCAGTCCTCGGGCGAAATCGCTTTCAACGCCTTCCGTTCCGACGACATCCTGATGGAAAACAACTATGCCTTCGGTGGCGGCCGCTACAAGTTCGCCAGCTACCAGGCCAACCGCGTGGTGTTCCGCCGCAACGTGGCGCGCTATGACCGCTCCAACAACGAGATGGCAGAGCCGAAAGGCACCTACTCGATCTACACCACCATGAATGCCACCGTCTCGAACAACCTGGCCATCGACGGCGACCAGTCCGAGTTCGTGACACTGGGACAGCTGGCGGGCGAATACACCTGCCCCACCACGTCCGGCGCGACCCGCGTCACCTTCGATCGCAACATGCAGCTGAACAGTGAAATGCTGTACGGCAACATCGATAACCAGGCCGGCCCCTGCGACGCCGAAATCAAGGACGTGGTGTCCTG
>CAZBII010000103.1:0-16054 GCA_964491665.1 uncultured Moraxellaceae bacterium | reverse complement strand
TCATGGCTCCATTCTCTCAAAGATTGGAGCCTCCACGAAACCCGGGGCGGTTCAGTGCGGCTTTTTTTTCGGCAAACAGCTCCCTGAGCATCTCCTCATCTTTTTTAATAGTTTGCGCCTGTTCATTAAGACGCTTCACCTCTGCATCGGATTGGGCGACCCTCATATACGTCTCTTCGCAGGCATCTACGTAGATCTGAACCTTGAAAAATTCTTTTGCAATAAGCTCCGTGAATAGCTGGAGAACATGCGTCGCCGCTCCTGCTCTGTCTGTAGATGTATGAAAATTAGCGATACCAGCCTTTAAGTCAATCACTGGGAGGTCAGAAGCAATGCCTAGACGCATATTAGCTTCTAACCCAGCAAAGCTGGTCGCGACCTCCGCAGCCAAATGTACGATGCGCTCCACAATGCGCTGATGGACTATCTTCAGTTGCTCCAGAGCGCCCATCGTTTGCAACTCGCGCTTAGCTTTTTCAAACGGATTTTCTTTGGCAATGTGCAAAGGAGTTGAACAGGCAGGGCAAATGTTGCCAGCTTCCACGCTCTCAATGGCTTGAAGGGCCTCGTATACCGCGCGGTAGTTGATAGCCGCTACGTTTTGAAGGAGTGCATCTTCGAGTTTCGATTTTCTTAGAAGTAGTCGGCGGGTAATTCCAACAGCGCGGTGGATCCGTCTCATTGGAACGAGCACGGGAAACTCTGCAAGCTTCAGCTGCTCGGCTTTACGAACTTTGAGCTCTGCCAGTTTTGCGAGACGTACGTATCTAGTACGTACAGCATATTGCTGATCAACCTGAAGCCCCAGATACCCACATACTTCGCTATTAAGCGCACTGATTTTACTGGTAAGGCTGCTCCTCAGTTTGATAAGAGCTTCTTTTTCTATTTGGAGATCTGCCATCTTCGCTGCCAAGTCTGACCGCAGAAAGGATTTCAGGCTGAAGCTTTCGGGCCTCACGAACCGTGAGAGGACGTCTTGGAATTCTTCAAGCCCGAACAAGGTGGCAATAATGTCGCCTTCGGCGCTACCAGTGTCTTTGGAACCCAGCAGTGAAAATTCCTGAAGCCGGTTGCGATCGATGAAACAGCTTGACCAAGTGAGACTGCGGGCTATAGGTCTCATATCTACACCCATCACAGTGAGACTGGTTTTACCCGTTCCTCGAGCGATGTACTGCTTAACCTTGGTCTTTCGTCTATCGGCTTCTTTGATATGTCCAGTAGTCGCGAATTCCAGGGCTTCACACAGTGATGACTTACCTCCGCCGTTAGGGGCATAAAAAATATTCTTGGACTTGCTAAACCGCAGATACGTCCCTCGGTCATCGGATCCTAGTTCACCAAACCCTCTGAAGTTCTTGACTTGAAGATAAGCCAATGGGCTCAAACCAGATGGGGCAACCCAATTCAGTTCGGGTCTGGCATCCAGAACCCTTTTGAAGCGTGCCGCCATGCGTTGGTAGTTCATACCAAGCAACTGACCGGCAGCTGTCGTCAGATGTGATTTGATGTGATCTGAATACCGACCTTTCTCTTGGTTGGCCTTGAACATACACCATAGCAATGCGAGATATGCGTCTGATTTTCCGACGAGGTTTTCCCTCGCAAAACTTAACAGGTATTGGCTCATTCCTATTCCCTTCAAGGTATACACCGCCGAGCCTCCTCGTACGGTAACTATACGTATCACGACGCCCGTCTAGCTTAGCACTGCTTTTTTTTACTCAACGTCTGCTCTGGGTTGTAAGTACCGCATCAATCAGTTATTACGAATTTCCGCTTCGGATCGATTCCACCCCTTCAACGCGCCCCACTACTCACCCCCACCCTCAACAACAACCACCTCCCCCACCCCCTTCTCCACCCTCACCTTCTCCTGCTGCTTCGCAATTTTCGCGTACAGCTTTTTCAGCTTGGCCTGGGTCTCTTTCACCTTATCGCCTTCAATCACTTCGCGCTTCAGCACTTCGTTGTTGAAAATATCCAGAATGTTCTCCGGATCTACCTTCACATCGGGGGACAGTTTTTTCAGTTCCTTGCGCACCGCCGACACCACAGTGTCCGACTGCAGCACCTGCGCCAGCGTATAGCGATTCAGAATCTGGGTATGGCTGTGATACGCATCCATCGCGTCCGACGTAATGCCTTCGCGGCACAGCAGGTACATGCGATTGAGGTCATCTTCTTTCTTCGCGCTCACCTCCGTGAAAGTGAACGCCGACACTTCTTCGTAATCGATGGGTTGGCCGAACTTGATGCGGTACAGCCGCCATTCAACGGCATTGGTCAGCACCACCCACTCGATGCCCTGGTTGGCACCATAGCCGATGGACTGTTTCAGATGGGAATCATTGAGGCTGACGCCGGCCGCCTTCACCTCAATCAGATATTTGATCTTGCCGTCGATCTTCACCGCCAGATCGCAGTAGGTGCCGCGAATCTGCTGTTCGCTGGTCAGCTCGGTGTATTTATCGAAACCGAAGCAGTCCGACAGGATGTCTTTCACCAGGGTGACGGTATCTGCCTCCGACACGTCCCGGCTCTTGTGCGACAGGGCGATGCTCTGAAACGTTTTCAGCCCGGCCGTGATGCGTTCAACTACCTTCTTGGATATTTTCAGCATTGTCCCGCTCCTTCGATTCCATGACAGACGGTCAGACTGATCATCGCGACAAGGAAGGCACAGGGCTCCGGGCCCAACGGGTCACCAGCAGACAAGCCCCCAACCAATCAATCAGTCCCCAACATGCCCACCCGCCTCGCAGCCGGGCCGGCACCTGCCTCCCACAATAGCCTGCCAAACAATCAAGTCAACCTGCTTGCCAAACCCGCCCCACCCAATTTTTTTCCTCCCCCATTTGCGCGCCCCCTGTCTGTATCAACGAGTTCTGACAACCACCTGCACGTCGCAGGGGCCCAGGGCTCCTACATTCACAGCTATATAAAAGGAGTACGACATGAGCACATCCGATTACCAGGCCAAGCTGCCCCTGATCCTGGCTGTCGCGGGCGACGCGATCCGCAAGCCGAACATGCCGGTGAAGGTGTTTCTGCAGGAGGCGGAAAACCTCTTCCACTGGGCGCAGCAGGACAAGGCGGCGCTGGAAAAAGCGCGGCTGGACTGGTCGCTGGTGATGGAGCTGCCGGCGCTGATTGGGGCGGCGCGCGAGGCGGAGTCGTTCTGGACGCAGGAGCGGCATGCGCGCGAGGATGCGATCCGGCTCTGGGGCGAGGAGTCGCCCAAGGCCTATGCGCTGCGCGATGCGCTGTTGCGGGCGATGCGTTATGCCTACCGGCGCGATGATGCGCTGCTGCGCCGGGTGTCCGAGATCACGGCCGGCAGCGGTCACGTCGACATGATCCAGGATCTGAACGATCTGGCCACGCTGGGGCGGGCCTATTCCGCGCCGCTGCTGGCGATCGATCTGGATCTGGCGCAACTGGAGCAGGCGGCGGAGATGTCGAACCGCATGGCGGAGCTGCTGGCGCAGGTGAACGGCGAGCGTGCCAGCGACAATGCCACGCGCGTGATCCGCGATCAGGCCTATACGCTGCTGAAGCAGGCGGTGGATGAGATCCGCGCCTGCGGCCAGTATGTGTTCTGGGACAACGCGGCCCGGCGGACCGGGTATCACAGCGAATACCTGCGCACGCTGCGCAAGGCGGCCGGCAGCAAGGCCGAATCCGAAGAGGTCGCCGACGCCATCGCCTGACGGCAGCCCTGCGGGGCGCCCCACGGTCAGCGCGGGGTGTCCCACGGGTCCGGAGCCGCTTCCCACAGGGGAGCGGCCCCTTCCCACGGTGGTTGATGCCGCTCCCACGGCCGGCGCAGGTCTTCCCACGCGGGTTTTGCCCTTTCCCACGCAGTTCTATCCCTCTCCCACGGGCTTTTGGGCATTTCCCACGCAGTTCTATCCCTCTCCCACGGGCTTTTGGGCATTTCCCACGGCCAATTCACGGCCCCTCACGCGCCAGCAGCGGCCGCGCGACATAGACGCAACGCCCCCTATCTCCCCACGCTTGCCATACCACACCACGCCATCACAGGGCGCGATCGCTATTGCGATTCGCGCCAATTCTCACGCCATACTGGATCTGTTCGGCCATAAGAGATCCCAATCCCTCCCGTTACAGTGATGACGCGGTTTCTCAGGCGAGCGCGGATGTCCCTATTGCTCGTTGAACCGGTTGCCCATTCCTCACTATAAAGACCAAGGGATTTATCGCATGAAAACGTTTTTAAAGGCGGTCGTCTGCCTGTTCAGCCTTTTTTTGTCTGGGTGCTATCTGGATATCAACTTCGTGGGTGAAGGCAGGGTCTCTTCCCTCAATGAGGAAGTGGATTGCTCCCAGAGTTGCCGCAAAAACAGCATCGGCAAATTCACCGATACCTTTCTGAACGCCACACCGGCCCCCGGCTTCACTTTTCTGGGTTTCGTAGTCCAGTACCCGCATTCGTGGGCAACCCGTGATAACGATCTTTTGGTCGACTATGGGATTGCATGGGTGCGGGACTGGTTCTCCACTACTCCGCGCCTGGAACAACGCAGCTCCCGCGTGACGGCCGTTTTCTGGCCGGAAGACGATGTTCGACAGCACATCTTGACCGGAAACAGTCTCTGCATGATCGACCAGTCATCGCAGTTACACTGCTGGGGCAAAAGCGCGAAAAGATTTCCCGCCGAGAATCTGGCCCGCTTGATCGTCGATGGCGGTGGCTATATCAATAATTCACTGTGCGCGCTGTACAACGATGGCGATTTGCGCTGCTGGGATGAATGGGAAGAAAAAGACTGGATCATTCCTGACTTCATCACTCAACCCCTGCAGGTGAACATTCACGGCTCGTCCATGTGCATTCTGCATGCTACGCCGACCGGCAACGCGGTTTATTGCGCCAGCGAACACGGTGCCAAAACCTCACCGGTGCCAACATTGGTGAATCCAACCCATCTCCGTACTGACACTCAAGGTGTAATCTGTGTCGATGATCAGGGTGACGCCGTTTGCTGGGGTGGCGATTTCTACGGTCAGGCCACCGTACCCGCCGATCTTGGGCCGGTAACGGATTTTGCTATCAGCGACATCCATACCTGTGCCATCGCGTCCGGCAAGGTTCGTTGCTGGGGCAACAATGAGCAGGGCCAACTGAATGTGCCAGATGATCTGATTGCGCCCAGCGCCATAACCGCAGGCATAGACCACACCTGCGTGCAGGACAGCGGTGCCATTCGCTGTTGGGGCGCGTTAAACGTGCGGCTGGAACTGCTGGAGCCCGCGTCATTCAATCCCAATCATTTCACCAGCAAGGAAAATTTCCTGTGCGTGGTGGGTGTAGAGCAGGGCGACAAACCGCTGTGTGTCAGCGCCCTCAGTCGCATTGTTCTGCCACCGCTGCCCAACATAAGCGCTATTTCCATCCTGAATTCCACCGGAGGTACCTGGCTGGAGTTGTCGGCCATCAGCGACGATCAGCTCTACTACGGGAATGGCGTCGCTCCTGCGTGGTCCAACCCTCAGCAGCTGACTCAACCTACGCTGCTTACCAGCACTGAAATGAGTGCTTGTACCGTCGACGCCGCCGGGTTGCGCTGCTGGTATCCTTCAGTCGATGGCTTCATGCCCGATCTCACCACCATACCCGAAGGGCTGAACCTGCAACCGGAATCCCTGCGGATACGCGGCATCGCGGGTTGTGCTGTGCAGAACGGAGCGGCGCAATGCTGGGGCCAGTCCAATCGTGGTCAACTGGATGTTCCCGCTGGCTTGCCGCCGTTGCAGAAAATTGACATGGGATCGCTGCACACCTGCGCACTATCGCAAGACCAGCGCCTGTTCTGCTGGGGTGAAAAACCACTGCCTGTGACTGAGGAATAAAAGAAAGCGTTGCCGCCAGGCTGGCCTTGTTTGCACTGCGCCCCGGCAGTCCAGGCAAGGCCAGCCTTCTTCATCCAGCGCTTTTCGCAAATGCTTGAATAGATCCTTGATATGGAAATAGCGGGCAAACTTCATCATATACATCCCTTTAACGATTGAGCTTTTTTCATAACTGCCCTATATGCAGGGGAACCCACGCCACCACAACGCCCGGGGCCATCGCAGCGCAACACGCACACCCTGGATCAAAAAACAATCAATTTACTATGCCTTTCCCCCAATACCACCCCGCCCCACCCCGGTTTATAATCCCGCCCTCCCTACCGGTAGTCGTCACGAGAACTCACAAAAAATGATCGATATCGCCAAACTGATTGCCCAGGAACTGGGCGTGAATCCTGCCCAGGTCAAAGCCGCTGTCGCCCTGCTCGACGAAGGCGCCACTGTCCCCTTCATCGCCCGTTACCGGAAAGAAGCCACCGGCGGGCTGGACGACACCCAGCTGCGCAATCTGGAAGAACGCCTGCGTTATCTGCGCGAAATGGAAGAGCGGCGCGAGGCGATCCTGAAAAGCATCCGCGAACAGGACAAGCTCACCCCCGAACTGGAAGCGGCCATCAACGCCGCCGACACCAAGACCGGCCTCGAAGATCTTTACCTGCCCTACAAGCCCAAGCGCCGCACCAAGGCCATGATTGCCCGCGAAGCCGGCCTCGACCCGCTGGCGCAATCGCTGTTCCAGAACCCCGAACTCAATCCCGAGAAAGAAGCCGAGAAATTCATCGACGCCGAGAAGGGCGTGGCGGATGTGAAAGCCGCGCTGGAAGGCGCCAAATACATTCTGATGGAGCAGTTCGGCGAAGATGCCGCGCTGCTGGGCAAGCTGCGCAGCTTCCTGTTCAACAATGGCGTGCTCACCGCGAAACTGGTGGAAGGCAAAGAAGAAGCGGGCGCCAAGTTCCGCGATTATTTCGATCACAAGGAACCGCTGAAATCCGCGCCGTCGCATCGCGCGCTGGCGATATTCCGTGGTCGCAACGAAGGCATTCTGCAGGCCAGCATCACCATCGAACAGGAAGATGAAACGTCGCGCCATCCGTGCGAAGACATGATCGCGCAGCAGTTCGAGATCCGCGACAACGGCCGCCCCGCCGACAAATGGCTGCAGGAAGTGGTGCGCTGGACCTGGAAGATCAAGCTGCTGACTCATCTGGAAACCGATCTGCTGGGCGAGCTGCGCGAAAAGGCCGAGGCGGAAGCGATCAAGGTGTTCGCCCTGAACCTGAAGGATCTGCTGATGGCCGCCCCTGCCGGTCCCCGTGCCACCATGGGCCTCGACCCTGGTCTGCGTACCGGCGTGAAGGTGGCGGTGGTGGATGCCACCGGCCAGCTGGTGGAACACGGCGCGATTTTCCCCCACGAACCACGCAATCAGTGGGATGAGTCGGTGAAAGTGCTGGCCCATCTGGTGAAGAAACACAACGTGGATCTGATCGCCATCGGTAACGGCACCGCGTCGCGCGAAACCGACAAGCTGGCGGCGGAACTCATCAAGAAACATCCCGAACTGAAAGTGCAGAAGATCGTGGTGAGCGAGGCCGGCGCATCGGTGTATTCGGCGTCGGAACTGGCGGCGAAGGAATTCCCCAAACTGGACGTGTCCTATCGCGGCGCCGTGTCGATTGCCCGCCGTCTGCAGGACCCGCTGGCGGAACTGGTGAAGATCGATCCGAAATCCATCGGCGTGGGCCAGTACCAGCACGACGTGTCGCAAACACAATTGGCGCGCAGCCTGGATGCGGTGGTGGAAGACTGCGTAAACGCCGTCGGCGTGGACGTGAATACCGCATCGGAAGCCTTGCTGGCGCGCATTTCCGGTTTGAACAAAACCATCGCCGGCAACATCGTGAACTTCCGCAACGCCAACGGCCAGTTCGCCAGCCGCGATGCGCTGAAACAGGTGCCGCGCCTGGGCGACAAAACCTTTGAACTGTCGGCGGGCTTCCTGCGCATCATGAACGGCAGCAATCCGCTGGACCGTTCCGCCGTGCACCCGGAAGCCTATCCGGTGGTGGAAAAGATCGCGCAGAAAAACGAGCGTCAGGTGATTCAGGTGATCGGCGATGTCGGCTTCCTGAAAAAGCTGGCGGCGAATGATTACGTGGACGACAAATTCGGCTTGCCCACTGTCACCGACATTCTGAAGGAACTGGAAAAACCCGGCCGCGACCCGCGCCCTGAATTCAAGACTGCCGAATTCAAGGAAGGCGTCGAGACCATGGACGACCTGAAGCCCGGCATGATTCTGGAAGGCGTGGTCACCAACGTCACCAACTTCGGCGCGTTCGTGGATATCGGCGTGCATCAGGATGGTCTGGTGCATATCTCGCTGCTGTCGAACACCTACGTGGCCGATCCGCGCGAAGTGGTGAAAGCCGGCGACATCGTGCAGGTGAAAGTGCTGGAGATCGATCTGCCGCGCAAACGTATCAGCCTGAGCATGAAGCTGGACGAAGCGGCGGGCCAGAAGATCGACGGCAAGCGTCCCACCACCAACAAGTTCGGCAAAGCGGTGGAGCAGAAAGGCGGTGGCGCCAAACCCGGCGCCAAAGGCCCGCTCAATGCGCCGGGGAAATCCGGCACTTTCGCCGACCTGTTTGCCAACGCGAAAAACCTGAAGGACCGGAAATAAACTGTCCGGACACACAGGCACAAAAAAGGGACTCATTGCGAGTCCCTTTTTTTATGGTCGCGCGTCACACCAGCACAATGCGGTCCTGCTCGATCCGGATTTTCTTCTGCTTGAACAGATTGCCAATCGCTTTCTTGTAACTGGCCTTGCTGACGCGGTACTGACGATAGATGTCGTCGGGTGAACTCTTGTCGGTCAGCGTCGACACGCCCTTGTTGTCCTGCAGGTGTTGCAGGATTTTATCGGCCAGCTCGTCGCGGGTGGCCTGATTCTGCAGATGCAGGCACAGGTCGATCTTGCCGTCATCGCGCACTGCTTTGACAAAACCTTTCAGCTTCTGGCCGATGCGCACCGGCTGCAGCAGATCGGAATTGAACAGCATGCCCAGGAAGCGATTGTCGATCACCGCCTTGTAGCCCAGGTCGGTGCGGCCGCACACCAGCAGACTGACGGCCTGCTGCGGTTTCAGGCTGGCGGTTCTTTCCTTCAGATGCCGGTGCAGTTTGGACGTGGCGGCAATGCGCCCGCTTTCCTCATCGCAGAACACATGCACCACGTAGGATCTTCCCACTTCCATGGGCTTGTACTGTTCGCTGAACGGCACCAGCAGATCCTTGGGCAGGCCCCAGTCCAGAAACGCGCCAACGGCATTCACCGCCACCACTTTCAGGTACGCACATTCGCCCACCTGCGCCAGCGGGTGCTCGGTGGTGGCCACCAGCCGGTCTTCGGAATCGACATAGACAAACACGTGAACGTCGTCACCCACGGCGCAGCCGGCGGGCACATAGCGGCGCGGCAGCAGGATGTCGCCGAGGTCGTGGCCATCGAGATATACACCAAAATCCACGGTGCGCAGCACGCGCAGGCGGTTGTAGCGGCCAATGCCGATTTCGTTTGCTTCAGGTTTCAAGGACAGGTCTCCGGACATGCTGCTGCATTGTCGTCATGCAGTGTCGGCATTATAGGTAGTCACGCCGGCCCTGTCCCCCCGCGCGCCTGAGTGGCATTCCACCGCCATCGCATTTCGTTAACCTGACTGTCAGAAAGAATTCACCACGCCGCCAGATATCCGACATTTTCCCGCGCCAGACTGGCTGTGCTTTAGGGGGAAGCGACTGACAGGACGTTGGGTACAGGTTCTGGTTGCGGCTGGCTTCCGATTACCGCTCTCAAGATCAACCACCAATCCACGACCTGCCTGGAAGGAGTGACTGCAATGCAGTTGAATGTACGTAGCAGCCTGGCCGCACTGGCCCTGCTGGCCCCCGCCCTGATTGCCGCGCCGGCACAGGCGGCCTTTGTCATGACCCTGGACGATCCCAACGACAGCGCAGCCGCCATCACCATCTATGATGGCACCGGCAGCGATCTGAACGGCGTGCTGGGTGCAATCACCTACAGCGGCGCCGTGGGCGCGTTCATGGTCAACGTCACCACCGGCATCAGCAAGCCGCTGTCCGGCGCCGGCGGCATCGATCTGAACAGCATCAACGTCAGCGGCGCGCCCGGCACGCTGCTGGTGTCCCTCAGCGACACGGGATTCACCGGCAACATCAACAGCTTCAACGCCAGTTACGGCGGCACCACCCAGGGCGCGGTGAATTTCGCGTTTCTGTACGACGCCAGCAACCAGCAATTTGGTGGCAGTCCGTTTGCCGCGGCGAATTTTGTTTCCAGCACCGGCAATTATGCGTTCGCCGATGACCTGATTGGCAGTGTGGCTGCAGGCACACCGTTCTCGCTCAGTATTCTGGCCACGATCAACCACGACTCCGCCGGGGACATCAGCAGCTTCGACGCCCAGATCACGCCGGTGCCGCTGCCTGCCAGCGTGTGGCTGTTGGGTTCGGCGCTGGCCGGGCTGGGCGCGCTGCGCAGGAAACGCCGCTGATTCACTGTCATCTCTGCACATTCTGTTGCCTGTCACCCGGTGTCCACGCCCGCCGGGTGACGCGCCGCCGGCAATAATCGCCATTTGCATTCCGCAGGTCTTACCCCATAATCGGTTCAGCTTCGCCCACCTGCACAGGAATAATGCGTGACCCCATCGTTATTGCACCGGCTTGAATCCATTCGCGAAACGCAGCTGCACCGCACGCTGACCACGCTCAAGCGCGGCATTGAAAAGGAGAGCCTGCGCATCACGCCCAACGGCCATCTGTCGCAGGCCCGTCATCCGGAAGCGCTGGGCTCCGCACTCACCCATCAATGGATCACCACCGACTATTCCGAAGCGCTGCTGGAATTCATCACGCCGGCATTTCAGGATCTGCACCGGCCACTGCGTTTCCTCAGCGACATCCACCGTTTTGTGTACCAGCACATCGGCGAGGAAAAAATCTGGGTCAACAGCATGCCCTGCATTCTGGGCGATGAACTGAACATTCCGATTGCCGAGTATGGCACCTCCAATTCCGGCCGCATGAAACACGTTTACCGGCATGGACTGTGGCATCGCTATGGCCGCTACATGCAGACCATTGCCGGCATTCACTACAACCTGTCGATTCCCGATACTTTCTGGCAGGTCTATCACCAGCTGCAGAAAAGCGATCAGTCGCTGCAGGATTTCATTTCCGAGCAGTATTTCGCGCTGATCCGCAATTTCCTGCGCAATGTGGGGCTGGCGGTGTATCTGTATGGCGCGTCACCAGCGGTGTGTTCTTCATTTTTGCAGGGCCGCAATCACAAGCTGGAAAGTCTCGACAAACACACGCTGTTCACCCGTCATGGTACGTCGCTGCGCATGAGCGATCTGGGTTATCACAACGATGCGCAGAGCGGTCTGAATGTTTCCTACAATTCACTGCGCGAATATGTGCGTTCACTGCAATATGCGATTCGTACGCCCTACAGCGAGTATGAAAAACTCGGCGTGGTGAAGAACGGTGAATACCAGCAACTCAACACCAACATCCTGCAGATCGAAAACGAGTTCTACAGCAGCATCCGTCCCAAGCGCGTGAGCAAGCGCGGCGAGCGCCCCACCTGTGCGCTGGCGTCACGCGGCGTCGAGTATGTGGAGCTGCGCTGTGTCGATCTTGATCCGTTCACGCCGATGGGCATCAACGAAGCGCAGATGATGTTTCTGGATGTATTCGCACTCTATTGCCTGCTGAGTGACAGTCCTGCCATTGATGAGCAGGAGAAGGCGCGCAACTCCGCCAACCTGCAGGCCATTGTTATGCACGGCCGCAACCCGGATCTGAAGCTGGATGTGGACGGCGCGAAACTGCCGTTCCGCCAGTGGGCGCAGCAGCATCTCGACAACATGCTGCAGGTGGCGCGCCTGTTCGATCAGGCTTACGACCACGATCTGCATTCAAAAGTGGTGAAACAGCAGATGGAAAAGCTGCGCGATCCGCATCTGACGCCATCCTCGCGTGTGATTCGCCAGCTCAGCGAGCGCGAACAGTCCTTCTTCCAGTTCGCCATGCACTGCGCACTGGAGCAGGAAAAATTCTTCCGCAACAATCCGCTCAGCCCGGAAGAAACCGCACCCTTCCTGCACGAGGCCAAACGCTCGCTGGAAGCCCAGCGGCGCATGGAAGCCAGTGACAACGTGACGTTCGAGCAGTATCTTGAGTCCTACTTCTCGCCCAATGCCGCATGCTGAACCGCGAAAAGTATTAAAGACCTTTGTAACCTTTTGAGCCATTTGGCAAATTTTCCAAGCCATCGTTTTGCGCGCGGTGCACAACCAAAATATCAACAAGTTACCGTGACTTCCTCGAATTCACTGCTAGTCTTCAATTCAGGTACCGTGATTACCGGCACCTTTTTGCAGTAGCAGTTTCCATTCGGGTCACCGCTATAGAGGGCTAGGAGCCAATGGCTTTCAAAGAAATCGACAACCAGAACTGGAGTATCGAAACCCTGAACAAGGCTTACCGGCAGGGCTACATGTTTGGCTTGAGTGGCGAGAATCAGAATTCCTGCCCATACAAGTCAGACGTCATTGCTGCAGCATGGGAAGCCGGCTGGCTGGACGGCCGCACCCAGGGCGAATTCGTCAACAGCCTGGAATCCGACTGCGCCATCGCATAAACCCCGGCAGCAGCGGAATTATTGCGGCGGGAAAGAGTCTATCGTCACAATGCGCCAGCCGATTGTGTTTATAATCGCTGCGCCCCCAACCACCGGTTCTGACGATTGACCATGACTTTACCCTCATCCCGTCTCTGCAATGCCGCAGGCGTGGCTGGCGCTGTTATCGCCATGTCGTTCGCCTACTACTATCTCCAGCTAACCCTGGGGCTGGAACCCTGCCCCCTCTGCCTGATCGACCGCGGCCTGGTCATTCTCATCGGTGTGTTTTTCCTGCTTGCCCTGATCCACAATCCCGGCCGCACCGGCCAGCGTGTTTACAGCGGACTGGCATTGCTGCCGGCGCTCATGGGCATCGCTGTGTGCTGGCGTCACCTGTGGCTGGAAAGCCTGCCCAAACATCTGGTGCCTGAGTGCAGCCCCGGCCTGGACTACATGCTGGAAACCTTTCCCATCGGCGAAACCATCCGCACCATCTTCAACAGCGCAGGCGAATGCGCCGACGTGAAATGGCGCTTCCTCGGTCTGTCGATTGCCGGCCAGACAATGCTGGTTTTCCTTGGTTTTACGGGACTTTCCCTGCTGCAGATCCTGCGCCGGCGCGACTGAAACGGCGCGCGGTTCCCTTATTCTTTTAGAATAAGTTCTTATAAGAACACGGCATCCAATAGCGATCACAGGCTGATCAACGGGGCAAATGCAGCATTTGCTTGCCCCTGTCAAAGCACACAGTTTTGTCAACTCGCCGTCGCAAAAGTTTGTGCGCGCCACGCGGCTTGCCGCCACCGGATTATTCTCATATTCTCGAAATTCCGCAGTCATTTGATTACAAGAATGGCGCGGCGTTGCCGGCGTCTCGCGCGTACTGCAACACTCCTACAAGCTGAAAAACACTGCATTCTTGCAACCCTGATTGGAACGGTTTTTACCGCGTCCGTTGTGTAATACGGTATCCGTGCATCGCCACGATTACCGGCCGCAAGCAACAAGAACTGGAAGGATCATTTTCATGCTGACCGAAGCAATCAATCCGACCGAACACTGGGGCACAGTCGACAAGCTGATCCAGCACTGGCTTAAAGAACGCCAGGAACTGATAGTGCTCTATTGCAAGGTGGACGGACTCAAGGAATTTACCCCGCAGGAAACTCCCATCGCCGTGAAGGTACAGGCTCTGTGCCAGGTGCTGATCGACTATGTGTCAGCGGGTCATTTCGAGATTTATCACCAGCTGGTGAAGGAAGCGGAACACTTCAATGACGATTATCAGGATCTCATTGCCCGGGTGTTTCCGCGCATTGAAGCGGCCACTGAACTGGCGCTGGAATTCAATGATCGCTATGCCAGTGTCGAGCTGTGCAACCAGGGCATGCCGACTCTGGCCAAGGATCTGAACAAATTGGGGATGGTCATGGTGGAGCGGTTTGATCTGGAAGACCAGCTGATCGACCGGCTGCACAACCGTCACCGCGAACGGGTGGCCTGATCCTGAAACGACAGCCGGGTCTGAATCGACCCGGCTGCCTGCCTCTCGTCACCGGCCATTGCAGCCGGCTCCGCGAAACAATCAATTGCCTTTTTCTACACCCAGCAACTCAACCTCGAAAACCAGTGCCTGGTTGGGACCGATTTTCGGGCCGGCGCCGCGTGCGCCATAAGCCAGGTCTGCAGGGATGTAGAGTTTCCACTTGTCGCCCACATGCATCAGCTGCAGGGCTTCAGTCCAGCCTTTGATAACGCCATTCACCGCAAACGAGATCGGCTCGCCGCGCTCGACGGAGCTGTCGAAAACGGTGCCATCCGGCAGGGTGCCATGATAGTGAACGTTGACCTTGTCACTGGCGGTAGGAGTGGCGCCGTCGCCCTTCTTGATGACTTCATACTGCAGCCCGCTGGCAGTGGTGGTAACTTCCTTGCGTGCCTTGTTCTTGGCCAGGAAAGCTTCGCTGGCGGCCTTGTTGCCTTCAGAGGCCTTGGCCTGTTCCTTCTGCTGCTCTTCCATCTTGCGGGTTTGCAGTGCCTGCAGGGTGGCCATGATTTCCTCCGGCTTCATCTGCGGCGGCGTGCCCTTGAAGCCGTCCTGCAGACCCTTGTAGAAAACCGCCAGATCGATTTCTTTCAGATCACGTGCAAAACCTTCGCCGTAACGCAGGCCGATGGCATAGCTGGCTTTCTGGTCTTCGGTCTTCAGGCTGACTGCGGCAGCTTCGGCTGCCTCTGCATTTTGAATCACACTGGTACTCCCGCTTTCGCCGTTATTACAGGCAACCAGTGCCGAGCACAGCGCTGCCAAAACCCACTTTTTCATGTTTCCTCCGAAGTGTCCGCCTTCGCATTCCATGACTGCCTGATGCATTGGAAAAGCATGCCCTGAGCTGATTGCGGCACGAGTTATTGTTGGTTGCAACCGGGGCCGATGGTATCAGAAAGCCTTGCACGCGGAACCGTTTCACCGGCTTTTTTTGCGCCTGATAGTGCCGGGCCTGTCACAAGAAAGTAGATATTGTCTAAACAACTCGTATAATTGCTAGCGACTGCGCCACTAAACATCAGCTGAGGAGCGATATTATGGCAGCCAAAAAAGCCGCGGTGAAACCCAAAGCCGCCAAGCCCGCCAAAGCAAAAAAAAGCCCGGTGGCTGATCTTTCAGCCCAGATTGAAAAACTGCAGGACCAACTGAATAAAGCCCTCGACAAGGCCGCAGCCGATGCCAGCAAAGCAGTCGCCGCCGCCAAAGGCGCACTGGACAAAGCCCAGACCGCTGCCAAGAAAAAATCCGATGCCAAATCCACCGCCGCTGTTGCTGCAGCAAAAGCTGCCCTGAGCAAGGCGCAGGCGGAAGAATCCGCTGCCAAGCGTGATCTGGCCAACGCGAAGAAAGTTGCCCAGGCTGCCGCCGCTGCGAAAAAACAGCAGTCCAAAGCTGACAAGGACAGCGCCAAGAAAGCCGCTGCCAAAGCCAAGGCTGAAGCCAAGAAAGAAGCCGCCGCGAAAAAAGCTGCTGCCAAGAAAGCCAAGGCTGAAAAGAAAGCCGCTCCGAAAAAGGCCGCGAAAAAAGCCGTGAAAAAGGAAGCCGCTCCGAAAGCAGCCAAGGTAGCCAAGCCGGTCAAAGCCAAGAAAGCCGCCAAGGCCGCCGCTCCCAAAGCCGAGAAAGCGGCAGTGAAAGCTGCCAAGCCCGCCAAGGCGCCGAAAGCCCCCAAAGCACCGAAACCGGCCGCTGCCAAGGTTGAAGCGGCTCCGGCCGTCAAACCCGCCGAAGCCAAACCGGCCAAGCCCGCAGCGCCCAAGGCGGCCAAGCCTGCCGCAGCAAAACCGGCAGCAGCAGCCAAGCCCGCCGCCAAACCGGCCGCACCGAAACCGGTTGCTGCCAAGCCAGCACCTGCACCCGCTCCGGTCGTGGAAACACCGAAGCCGGAAGAAAAGCCGTTTGAA